>CAMGFF010000008.1 GCA_946055125.1 uncultured Prevotellaceae bacterium
GACATTCACACACAGTGTGTGAAATACGGCACAGAAGAAGATGGCTACATCAACTACATGAAGGGTGCCAACATTGCCGGCTTCATGAAGGTGGCTAATGCCATGATGGCACAGGGAATCATCTAAATCGCACCAAATAATTTCATAAATAGCAAACAAGCAGCCCGGAGTCGCAGTGCAGCGATTCCGGGCTTTCTCTTGCCTGTGTGGGCTTGGTTATTTTGTGCCGAAGAGGCGGTCGATGATTACCGACAGTGCCCCGTCGCCGGTCACGTTGCAGGCGGTGCCGAAGCTGTCCATGGCAATGTAGAGGGCTATCATCAGGGCGTTGTCGGCATCGCTGAATCCAAGTATGCTCGAGAGTATTCCTATCGAGGCCATGATTGAGCCTCCCGGCACTCCCGGCGATGCCACCATGGTCACTCCCAGCATGGCGATGAAGCCCATGAACATGGGTGTGGTGAATGGCAGGCCTTGCGTGATCATGAGGGCCAGGGCGCAGGCAGTGATTTTCAGCGCGCTGCCCGACATGTGTATGTTGGCGCACAGCGGCACCACAAATCCCGCAACGTCCTTGTTCACGCCCAGCTTGATAGTCTGTCCCAGTGTGACGGGGATGGTGGCTGCCGACGACTGCGTGCCCAGCGCGGTGAAGTAGGCCGGCAGCATGGCGCCCAGCAGCTTCAGCGGGTTCTTGCTGCCACGCGAGAAAATTGCCGCCACCGAGAACTGAATGAGCAGCACCACAATGTGAATCACGAAAATCACTGCTATGATTTTCACAAAGGTGGAAAGAATGTGTCCCACCTCGCCGGCTACGGTCATGTTGAGGAAAATACCGAAAATGTAGAGTGGCAGCAGCGGGATTATCACATTCTCAATCACTTTCACTATGATGAGCCGCAGCTCTGTGAATCCGCGGCGCAGGGCCGACCTGTCATCGAGCATGGCAATGCCCAGCCCGAGCACAAACGAGAGCACCAGCGCTGTCATCACATCGAGTGCAGGCGGCATATTGATTACAAAGAATGGCTGCAATGCCGAGCCTTGGGCCTCCATGGCACTGCTCACTTCGGTTGTTCCGAGAAGCGACGGAAAGGTGAGCAAGCCGGTGAAATAGGCGAGCGAGGCGGCAAAGAATGTGGCCAAGTAGGCCAGCAGCGCGGTGGCTGCAAGCATCTTCCCCGCACGCGAGCCAATCTCACCTATGGCGATGGTTACAAACCCTATGATTATCATTGGAATACAAAATCCCAGAAACTCGCTGAATGTGGCGTTGAAAGTGATGAAGATGCGCCCCGCCCATTCGGGAAACACATATCCTGCCCCAATGCCAAGGCCGATGGCGATGATGATGCGCGGCAGCAGCCCTAAGTGTGATTTTTTCTCTCTCATGTGGTGGTTATTGTTGCTTATTGCTGCACAAATGTAGGGCTTTTTTGCAAAAGTTGCAAAAAAATATTTCTTTCTGCGCAATATAATTTTTCAGTGATAAAATCGTTATTATGGGTGATGTGTTATATTAAATCGCATAATGTAATTAACAAAACAGATATCAACGATGAGAAAAAAACTGTTTCTTGGAGCCGTGGCCGCCACTGCCCTCATCTCGTGGGCTGCCAAGGACCCCGTGCTCATGAAGATTAACGGCGACAACGTCACGCTGTCGGAATTTGAGTATCTTTATCACAAAAACAACCAGCAACAAATTGAGAAAGAGTCGCTTGAGCAATATGTGGAGCGATTCAAGATCTACAAGCTCAAGGTGGCCGACGCCAAAGCCGCCGGCATCGACACCACCGCAGCTTTCCGCAGCGAGTTTGGAAAATACCGCAACGACCTCTCGCAGCCCTACATGACCGACTCGGCAACCCTGCTCCGCTTTGCCCACGAGGCCTACGACCGCAAGCTCCGCGAGGTGGAGACGGTGCACATCATGCTTCCGCTCACCACCGATGGCACCTCGGAGGCCAAGGCCGACAGCCTGCGCACCTGCATTCTCAACGGCGAGGACATGGGCGACCTGGCCGTGAAATACTCTATCGACCGCTCGGCAAAGCGCAACCGTGGCAACCTGGGCTACATCACCGCAGGCCGGTTCCCCTACGCTTTTGAGTATGTGGCCTACAACACTCCCATAGGCGAGATCTCGAAGCCTTTTGCCACCGACTTCGGCATCCACATCGTGAAGCCGCTTGCCGACCGCCCCTCGCGTGGTGAGGTGCTCGTGGAGCATATCCTCAAGCTTTTCCCCCGCGATGCCAACGACTCGGCCAAGGCTGTCACCCGCGAGAAAATCGACAGCCTCTACAAGCTGGTGAAGGGCGGCGCCGACTTTGAGGAGATTGCACGCAAGCACTCCGACGACGGCTCGGCACGCAATGGCGGTCGCCTCAACTGGTTTGGCTCGGGAATGATGGTGCCCGAATTTGAGGCCACCTCATTTGCCCTGCAGAATGGCGAGATTTCGGAGCCTATCGCCACCCAGTATGGCTGGCACATCATCAAGAAGCTCGACAGCCGCGGCGTGAAGCCCTTTGAGGAGCTAAAGGAAGGCCTGCTCAACACCATTGCCGCCGATGAGCGCAACACTCAGGCCCGCGATGCCAAGCTCGAGAGCCTCAAGAAGGAATACAAGCTCAAGGAGAACGCCAAGTTCCTCGCAATGGTCGAGGCCGACAGCAAGGACGCTTTCGACTCCCTCACCGTGGAGCGCATCAAGGGCTACAAGTGCGTGGCTTTCTCTTTTGCCAAGAAAAAAGTGATGGCAAGTGAGGTGGGAGCACTCCTCAAGCACAAGATGAAAACCTCGAAGATGACCGCCGTGGAATATGTGACCAAGGTTATGCGCGACATGGAGCGCGACATGCTCCTCGAGCACGAGAAGGATATGCTCCCCACCAAGCACGCCGACTATGCCAACCTGCTCAATGAGTACTACAACGGCATGCTCCTCTTCGAGATCAGCAACCGCAATGTGTGGGACAAGGCCAACCGCGACAAGAAGGGACTGGAGCAATTCTTCCAGGCCAACAAGGCTAAATACGCCTGGTCGAAACCCAAGTTCAAGGGCTTTGTAATCTACACCACAAGCGACTCCATTGAGGCTCTCGTGAAGGAAAGCCTGAAGACCCTGGGTGGCGACACCATCTACTCGGCCCTGCGCAAGCAATTCAAGCGCGACGTGCGCATTGAGCAGCTCCTCGTGGAGCAGGGCGAGAATGCCGTGGTCGACAACCTGGTGTTTGGCGGTCCCGCCGCTCAGCCCAAGGACAAGCGCTTCAAGTGCTACTTCCTCCACACCGGCCGCGTGATTGAGCAGCCCGAGGAGGCTGCCGACGTGAGAGGCGCAGTGACCAGCGACTATCAGGCCGAGCTCGAGAGCCAGTGGATTGCCACCCTCAAGGAGAAGTACCCGGTGAAAGTGAACGAGAAAGTGCTCAAGCAGGTGAAATAGCACGCTGCACAGCTCTTCCCAAAGAAAAAATAATATCGAAGTGAGGCTTTGAGATGCTCCGCGCACTTGAGCCTCACTTCTTTTTTTGCCGTTATGCCACAGGCTCGCACCCGCGGAGAAATAATAAATTCGTGGTGCATACAATATTAATGCTTATTCGGCGTTATGAAAAAGAGCTTACTACTTAATCTTAATTTAACCATATTAAAAACCAAATTCAAAAAAAACAAGGATCAATGAAAAGAAACTTTCTTGCATTCGTGGCGTGCATGGCAGCTTTGTTGCTCTGTGCACAAGGTAACTATCAGTTTAATGGCTTAGACATGAACATGGGCAATCTCTCCCGGCTCTCTAATGCCAAGTCGCGCTCTATCAGCCCCGAGAACTACACGGGCGAAAAGGGTGGGGGAGCAAAGGCCAAGATTGCCGACAAGGACAAGCGCAACGTGGCCAATGCAGCACCCGCTGCCCGCACTCTTGGCGATGGCTGGAAGGTGAACCCATTCATCATCATCAAGCCCGGCGAAACCATCACCATCGCCGACATTGAAGGCCCGGGCGCAATCCAGCAAATATGGATGACTCCCACCGGCAACTGGCGCTTCACCATCATTCGCATCTACTGGGACGATGAGAAGACTCCCTCGGTGGAGTGCCCCGTGGGCGACTTCTTCTGCTCGGCCTACAACGAATATGCCCAGCTCTCGTCGCTGGCAGTGTGCGTGAATCCAGGCAGCGCATTCAATTGCTACTGGAAGATGCCCTTCCGCCGCCGCGCCCGCATCACCATGGAGAATATCAACACGGCCGAGGAGATGCGCCTCTACTACCAAATCAACTACACCCTCACCGAGGTGCCCGAGGATGAGGCCTACTTCCACGCCCAGTTCCGCCGCTCCAATCCCACCACCGGCTCACTCCACACCCTGCTCGACGGCGTGAAGGGCAAGGGCCAATATGTGGGCACCTACATCGCCTGGCGCGTGAACGACAACTGCTGGTGGGGCGAGGGTGAGATAAAGTTCTACATGGACGGCGACAAGAAATATCCCACAATATGCGGCACCGGCGCCGAGGACTACTTCTGCGGCTCCTACAACTTTGAGAATCCCAAGACCCGCCAGTATCAGGAATTTACAACCCCCTACGCCGGCATGCACCAGGTGATTCGCCCCGACGGCCTCTATCGCGCCGTGACTGCCTTTGGCCTCTACCGCTGGCACATTCTCGACCCCATTCGCTTCGACAAGGACCTGCGCGTCACCATTCAGGACCTTGGCTGGCGCCACGACGGCCGCTACAACAACCAGAAGTCGGATATTTCTTCGGTGTCGTTCTGGTATCAGGCCGAGCCTCATGGCAAGTTCCCGGCATTGCCCTCAAAGGACGAGCTGGAGATACCTCGCTGGTAACCACTTCTTGCCTCACCCCGGCAAGCCTGCACAATGCCAAATCCCCATCCCGGAAACCGGTGAGGGGGATTTGGCATTTTCAGTTATAATTTGTGAAAAATGTTGGGGTGGGGAATGTGTTGTGGCGTAAAAAGAGTTATATTCTTCTCAAAAAAAGCACTTTTCCATTTATGCAGTGCTGTTTATCGCAGATTTTTTCGTAATTTTGCAAGAAATTAATCAACAAAATCAATCGAAAGCTAAGTGAAAGCGAAATTTGCAATTATAGCATTGCTGCTTGGAGTTGCAGTGCAAGTATCGGCACAGAACAACATTGCCGAGGAAGTGGCTTGGGTGGTGGGCGATGAGCCTATCTATAAATCGGATATTGAGGAGCAATACATGCAGCTTCAGTATGAGCGCCAGCCCATCGACGGTAATCCCTATTGCGTGATTCCCGAGCGCATGGCCATCGAGAAGCTCTTCCTGCACCAGGCCAAGATCGACACTGTGAAGGTGCAGGACGCAATGGTGATTCAGCAGGCCGAGAGCCGCATCAATTATTTCATCGCCAACCTTGGCTCGCGCGAGAAGGTGGAGGAATACTTCCGCAAGCCGCTGCCTGAGCTCAAGGAGCAGATGATTGAGGTGATTCGCAACCAGTACACCGTGCAGGAGGTGCAGCGCACCCTCACCAAGGACGTGAAGGCCACGCCCTCCGACGTGCGCAAGTACTTCTCGACATTGCCCCCCGACAGCATCCCCTACATTCCACAGCAGGTGGAGGTGAAAATCCTCTCGCTCAACCCCGTGATTCCTCAGCAGGAAATCGACGACGTGAAATCGCGCCTCCGCGACTACACCAACAAGATTAATTCGGGCGAGAGCGAGTTCTCTACGCTCGCTATCCTCTACTCCGAGGACGGCAGCTCAATGTATGGCGGCGAGATTGGCTTCAAGAGCCGCTCCGAGCTGGTGCCTGAGTTTGCCAGCGTGGCTTTCAACCTCAACGACACCAAGAAGGTGTCGAAAATCGTGGAAACGGAATTCGGCTACCACATCATTCAGCTCATTGAGAAGCGCGGCGACCGCATCAACTGCCGCCACATCCTCCTCCGCCCCAAGGTGGCGCAGAAGGACCTCGATGAGGCCACCGCGCGCCTCGACTCAATTCGCCAGGACATGGTGGCCGGCAAGTTCTCCTTTGAGGATGCCACACAGTGGATCTCGCAGGACAAGGACACCAAGAACAACAAGGGAATAATGGTGAACCGACGCACCGGTGGCACCAAATTTGAGATGGCCGACCTCCCCCAGGAAATCGCCAAGGTGGTCGACAAGATGCAGGAGGGCGAAATATCGATGCCTTTCATCATGATCGACCCCACCCGAAACAAGCAGATGGTGGCTATCGTGAAGCTCACCCGCCGCATCGAGGGCCACAAGGCCAACCTCAGCGAGGACTACCAGACACTCAAGGCTATGTATGAAAACAGCCGAAAGGCAAAGATTATCGACGACTGGGTGGTGAAGAAGCAGCGCGAAACCTTCGTGCGCATCGACGACGACTGGCGCAACTGCGACTTTAAGTACAGCGGCTGGATTAAGCAGTGAAAAAATCAACCCCCCCCACACACATTCTATGAGCAAATCCTCTCACAAGAATACACACAGGCTTGGGCATAAGGTTCGCAACGCGATCTTATGCCTTTTGGCTCTATCTATGCTCAGTGCAATGGGCACCAATGCCTGGGCACAAGCCGGCAAGAACAACCACAAAATGCCCGCAAAGACCTCCATTAAGAAGCCCGCAAAGCCCACCACGCGCAAAAACCGAATCACGCCACAGATTCCCGGCGCCGACCGCAACCAGAAGAACAAAATCTTCCTCGAGCGGGCCGACGTGCTCGTGGCCGATGAGAAAATCAGCCGCGACTACCAGATTCTGCGCGGAAACGTGGAGTTCAGCAAGAGCGGCACGCGAATGTATTGCGACAGCGCCTACTTCTACGAAGCCTCCAACTCGCTCGATGCCTTCGGCCATGTGAAGATGAATCAAGGTGACACCCTCTTCGTCTATGCCGACGTGCTCTACTACAGCGGCACCGACGAGATTGCCCAGCTTCGCCACAACGTGAGGCTGGAGAACCGCGAGGTGACGCTGTTCACCGACAGCCTCGACTACGACATGGTGGAGAACCTGGGCTACTACTTCGAGGGCGGAAAGATTGTAGATGCCAAGAATGAGCTCTCGAGCGTCTACGGCCAGTATGAGCCCGACACCAAGAACGCCGAGTTCCTCTTCGACGTGGAGCTGCTCAACGACGACTATGTGATGCACACCGACACACTCCACTACAACACCGACACCCACATCGCCGACATCGTGGGCCGAACCACAATCGTGTCGGACAGCAGCATCGTCTATTCAAGCCTCGGATGGTATAACACCGATGCCGACAATGCCACGCTCTACCGCCGCTCGCTCATCGTGACCAAGGACGGCCAGACGCTCACCGGCGACACCGTCTATTACGACCGCGCCAAGGGCTACGGCGAGGCATTCGGCAACATGATTCTCACCGACTCGGTGCACAGCTCCATTCTCGACGGCGACTATGGCTACCACAACGAGAAGGAAAACCTCTCCTTCGCCACTCGCCGCGCACGCGCACGCGAATACTCAAAGGGCGACACACTTTACCTCCACGCCGACACCATTCGCACATTCCTCGAGGAGGGCGACGACTCTATGCGCGTGATGGTGGCCAGTCCCCGCGTGCGTTTCTACCGCGTGAACGTGCAAGGACTATGCGACTCCATGAGCGTCACCGAGCGCGATACGATGCTCAACATGTATGACCACTGCGTGCTGTGGAACACCAACCGACAGATAACCGGAAATGTGATACATGTGCACGGCAACGACAGCACCGTGGACTATGCCCTCCTGCCCGACTATGCCATGATGGGTGAGCACATTGGCGAGAACTACTTCAACCAGCTCGCCGGAAAGGAAATGAAGGCCTACTTCGAGAATGAGGAGCTGCGGCAGCTCGATGTGAATGGCAACGTGCAGCTAATCATGTATCCCATGGAGGACGACTCTACCTACAACAAGCTCGTGGATGCCGAGAGCAGCTACATGAAAATCCTCCTCAAGCCCAAGCAGGAAATCGAGAAAATCACCATGTGGCCCGAGGTGAGCGGCAACGTTACGCCCCTCTACCTATCCAAGCGCTCGCAATACTTCCTAAAGGGCTTCGCCTGGCATGAGGCATTGCGCCCTAAGGACCCCGACGATATTTTCAACTATCCCGAGGAGGAAATGAAAAAGCTCATGGGCACCGAGATGGCCAAGCGCCGCAGCGTGCGCCGCTAAGTGCATTTCCCACTCCACAAACCTCAAAAAAAGAACACCGCATACTGAAAAAATTATGAGCGACATAATAAAAGTGCTTCCCGACTCCGTTGCCAATCAAATCGCCGCCGGCGAGGTGATTCAGCGACCCGCGTCGGTCATCAAAGAGCTGGTGGAAAACTCCATCGACGCCAAGGCCACTAGGGTGCAGATCATCCTCAAGGAGGCCGGGCGCACGCTTATTCAGGTAATCGACGACGGCATAGGAATGACCGACACCGATGCACGCCTCTCCTTTGAGCGCCACTCTACCTCTAAGATTCGCAAGGCCGCCGACCTCTTTGCGCTTCACACCAATGGATTCCGTGGCGAGGCTCTTGCCTCAATCGCTGCCATATCGCAGATTGAGCTGCGCACCTGCTGCCGTGGCGCCGACATTGGCACTCACATCGTGATCAGCGCCTCGCAGTGTGAGAGCCAGGAACCCGACGTGTGCCAGCCCGGTTGCAACTTCATGGTGAAAAATATTTTCTTCAACGTGCCGGCTCGCCGCAAGTTCCTCAAGTCGAACCCCGTGGAGCTGTCGAATATCGTGAGGGAATTTGAGAAGCTGGCTCTGGTGAACCCCCAGGTGGAGTTCACCCTCGTGCACAACGACAGCGTGATGTATCAGCTCTGCGCCGGCTCATTCAAGCAGCGCATCACTTCGCTCTTTGGCCGGAACCTCGACCAGCAGCTTATCCCTATCTCAATCGACACCGACCTGGTGAAGATTGAGGGTCTCGTGTGCAAGCCCGAGAACGTGCGCAAGCGCAACTTCCTGCAATACCTCTTTGTGAATGGCCGATTCATGCGCCACCCCTACTTCCACAAGGCCATACTTTCAAGCTATGAGCAGCTAATCCCCGAGGGAACTCAGCCCAACTATTTCCTGAATTTCACCGTCGACCCCGAAACTATCGATGTGAACATTCACCCTACCAAGACCGAGATTAAATTTGAGAACGAGCAGCCTATATGGCAGATTCTCTCGGCTGCCGTGAAAGAGTCGCTGGGGCGCTTCAGCATCGCGCCGTCGATTGACTTCGACACCGAGGGCGCACCTGAGATGCCGGCTTTTCAGCCTATTGAGCTCGACAGCATCGAGGCCCCGCGCCTCGATGTCGACCCCACCTACAACCCTTTCAAGGCCACCGAGCGCAAGCCCTCGGCAGCAGCACAGGCCAAGTCATCGGGTGGCAGCTATGAGAGCTATGCCAAGTCGCACCCGGCAATGAACTGGGAGGCTCTCTATGAGAACTTCGAGAGCTCGAAGCTAATGGGGCTTGAGGCCGAAGCCGACGACCTCGTTCCCACCGTTGAGCCCGGGCAGCTCCCAATCTCGGGCGACGATGGCGATGGGGCGGGGGAGAGCCCGGCGATGCTCCAGGTGAAGGGGCGCTACATCGTGCAGACGGTGCAGTCGGGGCTTATGCTCGTCGACCAGCACCGGGCTCATGTGCGTGTGCTCTACGACCGCTACCTGAAGCAGGTGAGCAACAACAGCATCGTGTCGCAGTCGATTCTCTTCCCCGAGGTGCTGCACCTATCGCAGCCGCAGCACCTCATCATGGCCGAGCTGTGCGACGAGATTGAGAAAGTGGGCTTCAGCCTCTCAAGCCTCGGCGGCAACGACTGGTCGATCTCGGCCATCCCGGCCGGCGTGGAGAATGTGGATGTGAAGGACCTGCTGCTCGAGGTAATCGACTCGATAATCGAGGGCGGCGAGTCGATAGCCAGCCGCGTTTTTGAGCACATCGCCCTCACCGTGGCCGAGCGCGCCGCAATACCCTATGGGAAGCCCCTCTCGGCCGAGGAGATGGAAAGCCTTATGGGCGACCTCCTGCGCCTGCCGCAGCCCAATTACACACCCGCGGGCAAGACGGTGATTTGCATGCTTCCGCTCGACAAGATTGCGGCAATGTTCAGCTGAGAGGTGGTTGCCGCAGCCCATAACGTATTCTCGCGAGGATAATAGGCTGTTTTGTACTATTTGCGACAAATTAAGTTCTTTCCCACACGATTTTGTGTGAAAAAATTTGCTGCTTTGGCAAATAATGCCTATTTTTGGGTTTTGATAGTGAAACCTTTTAGAAAGTGACTGTTATGAAAGCAAGAATGTTACTCATCTCGGCCGTGCTTGCCGGCGCACAGGCTCTCGTGGGAGCCACGCTCGAGCAGGCCAAGGCCGTGTTTAACAAGGGCGACTATGCCAAGGCTCTGCCCATGATGCAGGAGCAGCACAAGAAGTCGCCGAAGAATGGCTCGGTGAGCTACTGGCTTGGCGTGTGCCTCTATGAGACCGGCGGCAAGGCCGGGCAGTCGCGGCAGCTTCTCGAATATGCCGCCTCGCGCAATGTGACCGAGGCTCACCGCTACCTGGCTCTCCTTGCCTGCGACAACTACGACTTTGCAGCGGCCGAGGAGCATATCGACGACTATGAGGCTGCACTCGCCAAGGCCAAGAAGCCCGCCGACGCCGCCACCGCACTGCGCGGCATGGTGGCCAAGGCTAAGATGATGATTGACCATGTGGAGAAGATTGTGATTGTCGACAGCACCTCGGTGGATAAGGACCACCTGCTTTTCGCCATCAGCCTCTCGGCCAGCTGTGGGGCGCTCGGCGATGCCACTGCGATGCCCAAGGAGCTTGGGCGCAGCGATGCTACGCTGGTGCACACCTCTGAGTCGGGCGACCGCGTGGTGTGGTCGCAGCCCGGTGAGGGTGGCCGGCAGGAGCTGTGGGAGGCCGTGCGCCTCGTGCAGGGCTGGGACGAGCCTGTGTGCCTCAGCGCCGGCCTTGGGGTGGAGGGCAATGCCGCCTATCCATTTCTCATGCAGGACGGCGTGACGCTCTATTTCGCGGCCGACGGCGACGACTCTCTTGGTGGCTACGACATCTTCATGACGCGCAAGGACATGGACACAGGCGAGAATTACAAGCCCCAGAATGTGGGTATGCCCTACAATTCGCCCTACGACGACCTGCTGCTTGCCATCGATGAGGAGAAGAACCTGGGCTGGTGGGTCACCGACCGCAACCAGATTCCGGGAAAGCTCACCATCTACACTTTCATTCCCAATCCATCGCGCGTGAACTACAGCCCCGACGACCCCCGCATCGCCAGCCTTGCCCGGGTGAGCTGCTACCGCGACACCTGGGGCGACAAAGACTACTCATCACTGGCAAGCGACGCTGCCTTCCCGGTAACTCACGCTCTCACCTCGGTGAAGGAGTTTGCCTTCAACGTCTACAATGGCGTGGTGTATCACACATTTGATGATTTCAAGACTGCCTCGGGAGCGAAGATGATGGAGGAACTCATAGTGATGCAGCGCCGCTACTCGAGCAATTGTGAGCGCCTTGCCTCGCTCAGGCACAAGTATGCAGGGGCTTCGAAGCAGGAAAAGGACAGCCTCAAGGGCACGATTCTACAACTTGAGACGTCGCTTGAGAAAACACGGTTTGACATGGGCGAGATGGAGAACTCAATTCGCAAGATAGAAATGAATAAATCAATTTAACCTAATCTAAATAATTTACCTAACTTATGGCATTTGAATTTGTGATTTTTGGAGTAGTTGTGATAGCGATAATCGTTTTGTCGATATTCTTCTACTATGTGCCTATGTTCCTGTGGATTTCGGCACAAGTTTCGGGTGTGAGAATATCCCTGGTTCAGCTTTTTCTGATGCGCATCCGCAAGGTGCCCGCCAATGTGATTGTGCAGGCTCTCATCGAGGCTCACAAGGCCGGCCTGAGCGATGTGACTCGCGACGACCTTGAGGCGCATTACCTTGCCGGTGGCAATGTGGAGAAAGTGGTGCACGCCCTCGTCTCGGCCGCCAAGGCCAATATCGACCTGGGCTTCAAGATGGCCACCGCCATCGACCTCGCCGGCCGCGATGTGTTTCAGGCCGTGCAGATGTCGGTGAATCCTAAGGTAATCGACACTCCGCCGGTCACCGCAGTGGCCAAGGACGGAATCCAGCTCATAGCCAAGGCTCGTGTCACCGTGCGTGCCAACATTCGCCAGCTCGTGGGTGGTGCCGGTGAGGACACCGTGCTGGCCCGCGTGGGCGAGGGCATTGTGTCGTCGATTGGCTCCTCCGAGAGCCACAAGCAGGTGCTTGAGAACCCCGACTCAATCTCGAAGCTGGTGCTCAAGAAGGGACTCGACTCGGGCACTGCATTTGAGATTCTGTCGATCGACATTGCCGACATCGACATAGGCAAGAACATCGGAGCTACGCTGCAAATCGACCAGGCACAGGCCGACAAGAACATTGCCCAGGCTAAGGCCGAGGAGCGCCGCGCAATGGCTATCGCACTGGAGCAGGAGATGAAGGCTAAGGCGCAAGAGGCCCGCGCCAAGGTGATTGAGGCCGAGGCAGAGGTGCCTCTCGCTATGGCCGAGGCTTTCCGCAATGGCAACCTTGGAATAATGGACTACTACCGCATGAAGAACATTGAGGCCGACACCTCCATGCGAGAGTCGATAGCCCGACCCGGAACACCAACCCAGAAGTAGTGACACAACTTTCACACACATTGTGCGACAATAAAAAAATAAAGAATCTGTGGGATACGACAAAATGGCGACGCCCACAGATTTTTTGTGAAACTTAATAATTATATCAAATGATTGATTTCGGAGAGATTGTAAAGAGCAGCAGATTATATAATTTCCATTCTCACACTCAGTTTTGCGACGGCCGCGCCACAATGGAGCAATTTGTGGTGGCTGCGATTGGGCAGGGGTTCACTCACTATGGCTTCACGCCACACTCACCGGTGCCCATTGCCTCGCCTTGCAACATGAAGGCCGAGGACGTGCCGGCCTATCTGGCCGAGTTCAGCAGGCTCAAGGCCCTCTATGGCCATCGCATCAATCTCTGCCTCTCGATGGAAATCGACTATCTGGGTCCACAATGGGGAGCCTCGAGCAGCTACTTCAGCACCGTGCCGCTCGACTACCGCCTCTCGTCGGTGCACTTCATTCCCTCAATGGTTGACAGCGGCGAGATGGTGGATGTTGACGGAAATTTCCTCTCTTTCCGCAAGAAGATGGAAACCTACTTTGGCAACGACATCGAGGCTGTGGTGCGCAGCTTCTACGCTCAGAGCATTGCTATGATTGAGGCGGGCGGACTCGACGTGGTGGGGCACTTCGACAAGATTGGCCACAACGCCGGCCACTTCAGTGAGGGAATTGAGCAAGAGCCATGGTATATTGAGCTGGTGGAGCGCACATTCGAGGCCATTATGGACCATCACCTCATCATCGAGGTCAACACCAAGGCCCTGCGCGACCATGGTCGCACTTTCCCCAACCAGCGCTTCTACTATCTTCTGAAGCGCTACCACGCACCGCTGCTCATCAACAGCGACGCTCACTACCCCGAGCTAATCAACGCCGGCCGCGAGGAAACAATGTCGCTCCTCGCCACAGCCCTCCCGCCCAAGTAGACAAAGATATGTCACTCGGTGGGGAAGGGGTAGCCCTGAGCCTCGAGGAAGTCGCGCAGCACGCGCGAGAAGTACTCATTATTGGCGCGGTTGTAGCGAATGTCGGTGAATACGTGTGCGAGCGATGGCTTGGCGTTTTCGGCCACATATTTCTTGTTCACCTCAAGCGCTTCTTTTTCGGCATAAATTTCCTTGATGCTTGCGGCGGTGCAGCCGGCATATTGCTCGTGGTGCACAATGGCGCTGGTGGGTATTCGCTCGGCCTTGGGCTCGGAGGCGGGGTCGAGGGGATAGCCCAGTGTCACGGTGAGTATGGGCACCACCTTGTCGGGCAGGCCGAGCACACGGGCTATTTCGGGGGCATTGTAGGTGGTGGTGCCGAGGTAGCAGCAGCCGAGTCCTTCCATCTCGGCGGCGGTGACGAATTGCTGTGCGAGGATGGTGGCGTCGAGCATCGCGCCGATGAACGACTGGAAGTTGCCATATCCCGGCTCAGCCCCCGAGGCGAGGCACCACTGCTCGAAGCGGTGAAAGTCGGCGCAGAAGGTGAGCACCACCGGGGCCTGTGTCACCATAGGCTGGCCGAAGTGGCATGGGGCGAGGCGTTGCTTCATTGCGGCATCGCGGGTCACCACCACGCTATAGAGCTGCATTCCGCCCAGTGTGGGGGCTTGCACTGCTTTCTCAATAAGGCTGTAGAGTAACTTGTCGCTAATATCGGCTGAGGTGTAGCGGCGTATCGTCTTGCGGTGTAAAAAGAAGTCTTTTTCCATAGTGTGATATTGAATTTTTGCCCGAAGATAACCAAAACTTAGCAATTATGCAAGCGCCATGGCCGGTGTGGGAAACATGGTGGCACAATGCCCATGGCCGAAACCATTAATTTTCAAGCTGATATGTGACGATAATTTCTTTTTCGGAAACTTTTTCGGGCGCACGAAATTTTATTTTATTGATTTCCTGATGGTTAGTAATTATTTTTGGAAACTTTGCATAAAATTATTGCACAAAAAAATTTTTCGTTTTATCTTTGTACCACTGATTATTCTAAAGAAAAAACTTAAAATCAAAGTGGAAAATAAGACAACTTATTCCTATGAAGAGGCGTATAATGCCTCGCTCGAATATTTCGGAGGTGATGAGTTGGCTGCAAGAGTGTGGGCAAGCAAGTATGCACTGAAAGATTCTTTCGGGCATCTCTATGAAGTTACGCCCGACGACATGCACCGGCGCATCGCCAGCGAGATACATCGCATTGAGCTGAAATACCCCAATCCTATGCCCGAAGAGGAGATTTTCTCCCTGCTTCGCAACTTCCGTTATATCGTGCCTCAGGGCAGTCCCATGGCAGGCATTGGCAACAACTTCCAGGTTGGCTCGCTGTCAAACTGCTTCGTAATCGGGCTCGATGGTGCACCCGATTCCTATGGCGGAATTATCCGCATCGATGAGGAGCAGGTGCAGCTCATGAAGCGCCGTGGCGGGGTGGGGCACGACCTCTCTCACATTCGCCCGAAAGGTATGCCGGTGAAAAACTCCGCTTTGACTTCTACGGGAATCGTTCCATTCATGGAGCGCTATTCCAATAGCACCCGCGAGGTGGCACAAGATGGCCGCCGTGGCGCTCTCATGCTCACCGTGAGCATAAAGCACCCCGACTCAGAGAAATTCATCGATGCCAAGATGGTGGAAGGCAAGGTGACGGGCGCCAACGTGTCGGTGCGCATCACCGACGACTTCATGGAGGCTGCCACCAAGGGCGAGAAATTCACACAGAAGTATCCCATCGACTCCGATTCTCCACTGGTGGCCAATGAAATCGACGCTCAGGCTCTGTGGCGCAAAATCGTGCACAATGCCTGGAAGAGCGCCGAGCCGGGCGTGCTCTTCTGGGACACCATTATCCGCGAGTCGCTCCCCGACTGCTATGCCGACCTGGGCTTCAAGACCATATCGACCAACCCCTGCGGCGAGATTCCGCTTTGTCCCTACGACAGCTGCCGCCTGCTCGCCATCAACCTCTACTCCTATGTGAAGAACCCCTTCACGCCCGAGGCTGAGTTTGACTTCGACCTCTTTGCCGGCCATGTGGCCCGTGCCCAGCGCATGATGGACGACATCATCGACCTCGAGATGGAGAAGATTGAGATTATCAGCGAGAAGATTGCCAGCGACCCCGAGACCGAGGAGGTGAAGGCCGCCGAGGTGAACCTGTGGAACAAAATCCGCAACAAGACGCTCAAGGGCCGCCGTACCGGCGTGGGAACCACTGCCGAGGGCGATATGCTGGCCGCACTGGGCTTGCGCTATGGCACCGAGGAGGCTATCGAGATGTCGGAGCGCGTGCACAAGGCCCTGGCCCTGGCTGCCTATGGCTCATCGGTGCAGATGGCCAAGGAGCGCGGTGCATTTGAAATCTACGACGCCGAGCGCGAGAAGAACAATCCCTTCGTGCTCCGAATCAAGGAGGCCGACCCGGCTCTCTATGAGGAGATGGCGCGTGTGGGCCGCCGCAACATAGCCTGTCTCACCATCGCACCCACCGGCACCACCAGCCTCATGACGCAGACCACCTCGGGCATCGAGCCGGTGTTCCTGCCGGTGTATAAGCGCCGCCGCAAGGTGAATCCCGGCGATGCCGACGCTCATGTGGACTACACCGACGAGACCGGCGACTCCTTTGAGGAATACATCGTGTATCACCATAAGTTCATCACCTGGATGCAGCAGAATGGCATCGACGCCACCAAGAAATATTCCCAGGAAGAGCTCGATGCTATCCTCGCACGCTCGCCCTACTACAAGGCCACTGCCAACGACATCGACTGGCTCGCCAAGGTGCGCATGCAGGGCCGAATTCAGAAGTGGGTGGACCACTCCATCAGCGTGACCATCAACCTGCCCTCCGACGTGAGCGAGGATCTGGTGAACTCCCTTTACGTCGAGGCCTGGAAATCGGGCTGCAAGGGCTGCACCGTGTATCGCGACGGCTCCCGCTCGGGCGTGCTCCTTTCAACCAAGAAGGAAGAGCCTAAGCAGAAGTATATGGCCGAGGAGGAGCACATCCTCAAGCGCCCCATTGAGCTCGAGGCCGATGTGGTGCGCTTCCAGAACAACAAGGAGAAGTGGATTGCGTTCATTGGCAAAATCAACGGCCGACCCTACGAAATCTTCACCGGTCTTGCCGATGACGATGAGGGCATTTTCTGCCCCAAGTCGGTCACCAAGGGAACTATCGTGAAGGCTATAGCCGAAGACGGCACCAAGCGCTACGACTTCTGCTTCGTGAACAAGCGTGGCTACAAGACCACCATCGAGGGACTCTCCGATAAGTTCAACCCTGAGTTCTGGAACTATGCCAAGCTCATCTCGGGCGTGCTGCGCTATGGCATGCCTATCGACCAGGTGCTGAAGCTCGTGAGTGGCCTCGACCTCGACAGCAAGTCGATCAACACCTGGAAAATGGGTGTGGAGCGTGCTCTCAAGAAATACCTGCCCAATGGCACAAAGGCCAGCGGACAGAAGTGCCCGAATTGCGGACAGGAAACCCTCATCTACCAGGAGGGCTGCCTCATCTGCACTTCGTGCGGAACATCGAAATGTGGTTGATTAGTAAATATAGTAATCGTTCGAAGGGTTGGCTGGATTTTTTCAGTCAACCCTTTATGCTTTTTCAAAAAAAATTACTACCTTTATCGAGAATTTTCAATAAAAAAATAGAACCTATTGCATTCAATCAACTAATATCATAAATATAGATTTACGGATTCGTATATGAAATGTACTTTTAGCATCGACTATCGCACCAATTGGGGCGAGTCGCTTTACCTTTTGGGCAACACCCAGCAACCTGGCGCAAATGCCGTGAAGATGAGCTACGACGGGCAGGGGCGCTGGAGTGTGACGCTCAATGTTGACACTGATTGTTTCACTTATTCCTATGTTGTGAAAAATGAAAATGGCATTGTGCGCACCGAGTGGGGAAAGCCCCGCACCTTCACTGCAGTGGAGGGCGTGGCCGACTATGAGATGCTCGACTCCTGGCAGGATTTCCCCGCCGACAAGCCTCTCTACTCCTCGGCTTTCACCCATGGCATCTTCGCCCGCGGCGAGGGTGTGTGCACTCTGAAGCCCGCCGGCTGTAGCCTCGTGCTGCGCATCTTTGCCCCCTACATAAAGCGCAACCAGGTGCTCGCAGTGAGCGGTGGCTGCGAGTCGCTCGGCAACTGGAACCCCACAAAAGCCGTGCAACTGTGCGACTGCAACTTCCCTGAGTGGAGCACGGTGATCGACCTCACCGGCGTGACCGGCAGTGTGGAATACAAGTTCCTCATTCTCGACAAGGAAACCGGCGCCGAGATTGCCTGGGAAAGCCGCGACAACCGCACCTTTGCCCACGCGCCTCTCGCCAAGAATGAAATGGTGATTGTGAGCGGCCTCACATTCGTCAATCCTCAGCCCCTGTGGCGCGGAGCCGGCACTGCAATCCCCGTGTTCTCTCTGCGCTCGGCCGACGACTTTGGCGTGGGCGACTTCTACGACCTCTTCAAGATGGTCGACTGGGCTGCTCTCACCGAGCAGAAGGTGCTCCAGATTCTGCCCATCAACGACACCACGATGACTCACACCTGGACCGACTCTTACCCCTACAACGCCAACTCCACCTTCGCCCTACACCCCATGTTCCTCCGCCCCGAGGCTATCGGCACTCTGAGCGATGAGGCTAAGCTGGCCGAGTACCGCCGAATTGCCGCCGAGCTCAACGCTCTGCCGCAAATCGACTATGAGCGCGTGAACGACACCAAGACGGCCTATGTGCGCGACCTCTTCAATGAGCTGGGCGATGCCACCATGGCAACCCACGACTACAAGCAATTCATCGAACGCAACAACTACTGGCTCAAGCCCTATGCCGCATTCTGTGTGCTCCGCGACCAAAAGGGCACTGCCGATTTCAAGCAGTGGGGAAAATATGCCACCTTCGAGCCCGAGATGATCAACCGCTTCTGCGACAACAATGCCGCCGACATCAATTTCGTGTGCTTCTGCCAGTATCACCTCGACAAGCAGCTCCGTGCCGTGCGCGACTATGCACACTCCCGTGGCGTGGTGCTAAAGGGCGATATACCTATTGGCATAAGCCGTACAAGCGTCGACGCCTGGGTGTCGCCGCAGCTCTTCTACATGGACTGCCAGGCCGGAGCTCCGCCCGACGACTTCTCGGTGCAGGGCCAGAACTGGGGATTCCCCACCTACAACTGGGAGGAGATGAACAAGGACGGCTTCAAGTGGTGGAAGAACCGCTTCAGCAAGATGGCCGAGTACTTCGACGCCTACCGTATCGACCACATCCTCGGCTTCTTCAGAATATGGCAAATCCCTATGAACGCCGTGCACGGACTGCTCGGCTACTTCAACCCCGCCCTGCCTTTCTCGGCCGATGAGCTGCGAGGCAGCTACGACTTCTGGATCAACAAGGACCGGCACACCACACCCTACATCATGGACTACTTCCTGGTCGACTTCTTCGGCGAATACACCGAGGAGGTGAAATCTTCTTTCCTCTATCCCAAGGGCGATGGCCGATATGGCCTACAGGAGTTTGTCGATACGCAGCGCAAGGTGGAGGCCTACTTTGCCGACAAGGAGAAGAACGACAAGAACAACCGCATAAAGGAAGCCCTCATGGGCCTTATCGACGATGTGCTATTCATCGAAGACGCTGAGCAGAAGAATATGTATCACCCACGCATCACTGCACAGTTCACCTACATCTACCGCTCACTCTCCGACTATGAGAAGTGGTGCTTCGACCGCCTCTACAACGACTTCTTCTACCACCGCCACAACGACTTCTGGTATGGGAAGGCTATGTGGAAGCTGCCGCCTCTCATCAATGCCACCGAAATGCTCGTGTGTGGCGAGGACCTCGGCATGATCCCCGGCTGCGTGGCCTCGGTGATGCACTCGCAGAAGATTCTCTCACTCGAGATTCAGCGCATGCCCAAGGACCCGAGCATGGAATTTGGCGACACCTACAGCTATCCCTACTACTCGGTGTGCACCACTTCCACTCACGATATGCCCGGCATTCGTGCCTGGTGGGAGGAAAACCGCGAGTCCACTCAGCATTTCTTCAACAACACCCTGCACGAGAACGGACAGGCTCCCTATTTCGCCGAGCCATGGGTGTGCGACCGCATAATCACCATGCACCTCGAGTCGCCCGCCATGCTCACCGTGCTGCCTCTGCAAGACTGGCTCTCGATTGATGGCGTGCTGCGCCGCGAGAATCCCGCCGATGAGCAAATCAACGTGCCGGCCAATCCGCGCCACTACTGGCGCTACCGCATGCACCTCTCCCTTGAGGACCTGCTCGCCGCCGACACTTTCAATACCTATCTGCGCGACAAAATCCTTGCCAGCGGCCGCTAATCCCGCCGCACACACAGAGCGCCCCACCCGGCAATGAAGCCGGGTGGGGCGCTCTGTGTGTGGCGGTGGAGTTAGAATTTGTATTCGTCCACGAGGCCCCAGTCCTTGTCGGGTTGTGGCTGCCATGAGCGCACGTGGATTATGGGCTGGTCGGGGTTGTTGACGTCGACCAGCAGGAAAAGGTAGCCGCTGTCGCCGTAGCTTGACGAGAAGTAGTCCTGCTTCACCTGCACAGCATACACCTCGCCCCGGCCCGGGATCTTGCGCAGGTCGGTGTTGGCAAACTTGATGTTGATAAACTCGTTCATGCCGAAGTTCCGGCGCAGGTTGCGTATGTAGGTCTGCTTGCTCTGTCGCGTCTGCTTCACGTAGTAGTTGTTGCGGTAAATGCCGTCGGTCTTACCGGTGTATTTCTGGAACATGCGGCCTGTGATTATGATTGCGTCGTCGGCAAAGAGGCGCTCAATGTAGTCGATGCGCCGCATGGCGAAGGCCGTCTTGTAGTTCTCGAGGAAGGTGACAAGCACTTGCTTTGCATAGTCGGAGCAGTCGGGTATCTCGCTGGTGCAAATGTCGCCTGTGGTTACTTTGCCGAGGCCATACATCACATTGTCGATTAGTCCGTTCGCATCGAAGACGAATGCCACGTCTTCCATAAACCGGCGCCCGCGGCTGTAGCTGAATTGCATTGGCACGCTGCGGCACACCACGTTGTCGCCCACGCGGCTGTAGCTGAGCCCGGGGGTGCCCACTATGCGTGCGCGGCCGTTGTGCACAAGCGTGTCAAACACTCCGTAGCCATACTGCGTGAACAGCTTGCGCACCGAGGCGTAGTTGCGGCTTCTGATGGCTGCCACCACGCTCTGCATCGCTGCGTCGCACCGCTGCGAGGTGGCTGCGTCGGCCTGCACCACGCTCGTGGCTATGGGCTGCGACTGCTGCACCTGCTTCACTGCTGCCACAGCCTCTTGGCGCTCCTCCCGTGAGTCGAGTGGCACCTTAATCTGGGCGCGTGGAAAGTTCACGTCGCGCATCACCTCGAGCACCCGGGCCACTTCGCGGTCGCTTTGTGCGTCGAATGTATATTTATATTCCACCCTCCCTTGCAGGGTGGAGGCGGTGTGCCCCATGCGCAGCTCCAC
>CAMGFF010000009.1 GCA_946055125.1 uncultured Prevotellaceae bacterium
TTGTGGGGAATTTATTGGGGAAAATTTGCCTGTGTGGCAAAAATTGCTTAATTTTGTGGTGCGAAAACTAAATATCTGCATTTTGACGATGATTGAGCAACATATTGAATTCTTGCTTCGCGAGCACGACTGCGTGATTCTTCCCGGCTGGGGAGCGTTTATCGCGCAGCGTCAGTGTGCGCGTGTCGATGGAGGCATCCTCGTGCCGCCCTCGCGCAGCTATGGATTTAATGGTGCTCTCACTTTCAGCGATGGGCTGCTTGAGAACTCTATCGTGCGCCGCTCGCGCTGCACCTATGCCACCGCGAGTGAGCAGGTGCGTGATGCCGTCGACGAGCTTCGCCGCCAGCTCGAGGCCAATGGCGAGGTGGCAGTGGGTCGTGTGGGCGTTTTCGGCCGCAATGAGGATGGAGCGCTGGTGTTTTCGCCCTTTGAGCAGCAGATTATGGCATCGGAGTGCTACGGTTTCGTGCCACTCGATTTCCCCACGCTCCAGCAGCGAGCCGCCGTGCTCGAGCAGGCCGAGGAGCCACAGGAGGCTGTCGTGGTGGAAGTGCCGGCATGGCAGCGAATGGGCAAGAAATACTTGCAGATTGCCGCCTCGATTATTGTGCTGCTGGTGATGACTTTCGTGCTTTCCACTCCGCTTGCCGTGAATAATCAAGGAAGCGACTTCGCCGGTATCAACGACTCATTCCGCATTCGCAGCGGTGAGAAGGCAATGGCTGTGCCCGACACTGCATCCGGCCGTGAGCTGGCTGTGATTCTGCCCGAGTCGGCACTGAGCGACTCTGCCTCAGTCGCTGTCGCCACCCCGGCCTGGGAGGAGGAGAAGCAGGGTCGGTATTGCCTCGTGGTGGCCTCGGGCCGCTCAATGCAGGAGGCTGAGAAGTTTGGCGAATACCACAAGGCAGCCGGAGTGAAGTTTGGCATAATTGAGGTGAACGGAAAATACCGCGTGTATGCCGCCACGGCCGACAGCTATGAGGAGCTGCTGCGAGTGCAGGAGCAGCTGCGCGGGCACTTCCCCGATTCGTGGATTTGCAAGCGATAATCACAGGCGGGCACTCAGCCGGCCGCCCCGAAGTGCTAAATAATTTGAAATTTACTTGAAAAATTGCTACTTTACGGGAATAATCTCGTAAATTTGTAGATTTTTGCATCAGTGTGACTGTTGATAGCCTAAACCGGGGAAAATGCTTTTCGACCGGCACATTGTGGCTCGCTACAGAATGATAAAGAAACCCCTTTTTGCTGAAACAAATTTTTTAACCGTGGACAATAAACGACAGATTGCCATTTTAGGAAGCACCGGCTCGATAGGACGACAGACTCTCGACATTATCTCGGAGTACCCCGACCGCTTCGAGCCTTTCGTGATTACAGCCAACACGAGTGTTGACCTCCTTATCCAACAATCGCTGAAATACCATCCGCGCTTTGCCATAGTGGCCGATGAGAGCGGATACACGAAGCTGCGCGACGCTCTTGCCGGAACGGGCACTCAGGTGGCGTGCGGCCCACAGGCTATCGCCGATGTGGTGACCGCCCCCGAAATCGACACCGTGGTGACTGCCATGGTGGGCTACAGCGGCCTGGCTCCCACCATTCGCGCCATCGAGGCCGGCAAGGACATAGCCCTCGCCAACAAGGAGACGCTTGTGGTGGCAGGTGAGCTTATCACCAATATGCTCACCACCTCGGCCACCAAGATTTATCCCGTTGACTCTGAGCATGGAGCAATCTACCAGTGCCTCGTGGGCGAGCGTCACGAAGATGTGAGCAAGCTCATTCTCACCGCTTCGGGTGGCCCGTTCCGCACATGGAAGCGCGAGGATATGGCCCGCGTGACAAAGGCCGATGCGCTGCGACACCCCAACTGGACTATGGGCGCAAAAATCACCATCGACTCGGCCACGATGATGAACAAGGGATTTGAGGTGATGGAGGCAAAGTGGCTCTTTGGCATCGATGCCCACAAGATAGAAGTGGTGGTGCACCCACAGTCGGTGGTGCACTCCATGGTGGAGTTTGTAGATGGCTCGGTGAAGGCGCAGCTGGGGCTGCCCGACATGCACCTGCCCATTCGCTATGCCCTGGGGCTGCCCGGCGGCCGCCTGCACTCTGAGTGCGCAAAGCTGCGCGTGGAGGACTATTGCAACCTCACCTTCGAGCACCCCGACATGGAGAAATTCCCCATGCTCGCCATTGCCTACGAGGCAATAAAGCGCGGCGGCAACACTCCCTGCGTGCTCAATGCCGCCAATGAGATTGCCGTGGCGGCCTTCTTGCACGACAAGATAGGCTTTGCGGCCATTCCGCGCATCGCCGAGCGCACAATGGCCGCAATCGACTATATCGCCAGCCCCACCTACGACGACTATGTGGCCACCAACCGCGCCGCACGCGACTACGCAACTACAATTTTATAAAAAGCATATATAGACATTTAATTTCGATTGATGGAGACATTTCTTATTAAAGCAGCCCAGCTTATTGTGGCATTTGCCATCCTGGTGATTATTCATGAGTTTGGACACTACATATTCTCGCGCATCTTTGGCGTGAAAGTTGAGAAATTCTACCTTTTCTTCAACCCCTGGTTCACGCTCTATAAGTATAAGCCCAAGAAACCCGCCCCCAAGCCCGGCGAGGAGGAGAAGATGACGTGGCGCGACACCGAGTATGGAATAGGCTGGGTGCCGCTGGGCGGCTATTGCAAGATTGCCGGAATGATAGACGAGTCGATGGACACCGAGCAGATGAAGCAGCCGGCAAAGCAGTGGGAGTTCCGCTCCAAGCCGGCATGGCAGCGCCTGCTCATCATGGTGGGCGGCGTGCTCTTCAATTTCATTCTTGCCATTATCATCTACACCGGCATCGTCTTTGCTTGGGGTGAGAAGTATATTCCCTTCCGCAACGCCACCGAGGGTATGATGTACAGTGAAACGGCCCACAAGGCCGGCTTTGTGGATGGCGACATTCCTCTCGCCGCCGATGGCGAGGAACTCACTTACTACAATGGCGACGAACTGCTGAAGATGCTCGACGCCAAGGTGGTGACTGTGCTTCGCAACAAGCGCGACACCGTGAAAATCAATATCCCCGAGGGCTTTATCTTCACCGCCAACAAGGAGGCCGAGGAGGGGCAGCTGTTTATGGCCTACCGTCTGCCGGTGGTGATTGCCGACATTCAGCCCGGCATGGGCGCAGAGAAGGCAGGAATGATGAAGAGCGACTCGATAGTGAGCGTGAACGGCGTGCCCACGCTATCATTCGACATCTTCAAGGCCCAGCTCGACAAGAACATGGGCAAGGAGGTGACTGTGGGATTCGTGCGCGGAGGCAAGGCGATGGAGTCGAAGGTGGCAGTGGATGAGGCGGGAAAGCTGGGCATCATGCTCACTCCGCTCACCGACATCTACCGCACCGTGACCCGCGAATACTCCATCTTCGCCTCGATACCCCGCGGAATAGAACTTGGCGTGGAGAAGCTCACGAGCTATGTGAGCCAGATGAAGTATGTGTTTACCAAAGAGGGCGCGAAGAACTTAGGTGGATTTGGTGCGATAGGCAATATCTTCCCCGAGTCGTGGAACTGGGAGCAATTCTGGTCGATTACGGCGTTCCTCTCGGTGATACTTGCCTTCATGAACATTCTGCCCATTCCGGCGCTCGACGGCGGCCATGTGCTCTTCCTGCTCTATGAGATAATCACACGCCGCCAGCCCAGCGAGAAGTTTCTGGAGTATGCGCAGATGGCGGGAATGGCGTTCCTCTTTGCCCTGTTGCTCTTTGCCAATGGCAACGACATCTACCGATTCTTTTTCAAATAGTTAGAGGACAGATTTATGGAATATAAGAAGATAATATTGCGCAAGGGTAAGGAGGAGTCGCTGCTGCGGTTCCACCCCTGGGTGTTCTCGGGCGCTATCGCCAGTGCCGACGAGGGAGTGGAAGAGGGCGACTTGGTGAGCGTTTTTGCCCACGACGGCCACCACATTGGCAACGGACACTTCCAGATTGGCAGTATTGCCGTGAGAATCCTCGCCTGGGGCGACACTGAAATCGATGAGGACTTCTACTTCGACCGCCTCCTTGCCGCCTACTCGGTGCGAAAGAGCCTCCACCTGCTGCGCGACGACAACAACGCATTCCGCCTCGTTCATGGCGAGGGCGACTTCCTGCCGGGACTCGTCGTGGATATTTATGGCTTCACGGCGGTGCTTCAGGCTCACTCGCCGGGAATGCACTTTGCCCGGAAGACAATAGCCAGTGCCCTCACGCGCCTCCCCGACGGGCTGGTGAGGAATGTGTACTACAAATCAGAAACCACCTTGCCCTATAAGGCACAGCTTGAGGCCGAGAATGGCTACATCGTAGGAGCCTACGACACCAACGTTGCCACCGAGAACGGGCTGCGTTTCCATGTGGATTGGCTGAAGGGACAAAAGACGGGATTCTTTGTGGATCAGCGCGAGAATCGTGCGTTGCTCGAGCGGTTTGCTCGCGGCCGGCGTGTGCTCAATATGTTTTGCTACACAGGCGGATTCTCATTCTATGCCATGCGAGGAGGCGCCGAGCTTGTGCACTCGGTCGACAGCTCGGAGAAGGCCATTCAGCTCACGGTGAGCAATGTGGAGCTTAATTTCGGCAACGACCCGCGCCACAAGGCATTTGCCGAGGACGCTTTCAAGTATCTTGCCCACACCAGCAACAACGACTACGACCTTATCATTCTCGACCCACCGGCATTTGCCAAGCACAAGAGCGCACTGAAGAATGCCCTGATAGGCTACCGCAAGCTCAATGCGCGTGCCTTTGAGAAGATAGCGCCCGGAGGCCTGCTGTTCACTTTCTCGTGCTCACAGGCGGTGTCGAAGGAGCAGTTCCGCCTGGCGGTGTTCAGCGCGGCTGCACAGTCGCGGCGCAAGGTGCGCATCTTGCACCAGCTCACGCAGCCTGCCGACCACCCCATCAACATCTACCACCCCGAGGGCGAGTACCTCAAGGGCCTGGTGCTCTATGTGGAGTGACCACACAGAGCGACACGCTGATTACAAAAACACCACACACGAGCATAATCAACAAAGATCCTGCCCGTGTGTGGCGTTTATTACGTTTCGAGCCTTGCGAGAGTGCGTGGCCGGAGATTATTGCTCAATGAGCATTTGCTGCACGAGCTTGGGAGCATTGGTGGTGATAATATCCACCTCGTGGTCGATGCACCACTGGATATCCTTGGGGTCGTTCACCGTCCAGGCATTCACGCGGAGGTTGAGGGCGTGGCACTCGGCAATCCACCAGGGGTTGCGCTTGAGCACGCTGTAGTGGTAGTCGATGCCGGCGCCTCCCATAGCCTTTATTTCGCGCGGCGAGAGGTTGCCCGCGAGGTAGAACACCGGCGTGCCCTTAGGGGCATACTTGATGAGGTTGGCGAAAGCCTCGGGCGAGAAAGTGATATACTCCATGTTGGCTTCGAGGCCGCGTTCCTTCACCAGCTTCATAATAGCCTTCACGGCTTCCTCCTCGAGCTTCTTGTCGGCGTGCGGCTTCAGCTCCAGGATGAGGCGTGTGCGCAGCGAGAGGGCGCGGTCGAGGTATTGCTCGAGTGTAGGCACGTTCTCGCCGTTTTTGAGTTTCTGTGCCAGCACGTCGCGAGCCTTTGAGGTTTCGATGTGAACGCCGTTGATGTCGGCGTCGTGATTAACCACGAGCTTCTTGTCGGCCGTCATCCACACGTCGAATTCCGAGCCATAGCAGTCGATAGAATCGGCCTTTACGAGTGCGCGGATGCTGTTCTGAGCCGAGCCGTCGGTGTCCCAGTAGCCACGGTGAGCCACCACACAAGTCATTTGAGCGAGAGCTGCTGCTGAGCCAAGGAGCAGCGATGCAAATAGCATAATAGATTTCTTCATTGCGATAAAAAATTTAAGTTCCTGAAATTTTTTATAAAGTTACGCCAATATCCCGAAACCTGCAAATAATTCACCCAAAAAACACACCGGCCGCCCTGGCGCGGCATAGTATTTTGGGGCATTGGGTTGTTTCTTGACGGAAAATGCACGCTCATCGCCGGGTGGGGGAGCGTGCATTGTGGGGGTATCAGTGCCGCGTGGGTGCGGGGTTACTTCTTGTTGGCGAGGTACTGCTCCTCACGGTAGGTGAGGCCCATGAACACTATTGAGAGCGCACAGGCGCCTATGAGAAGCACGAAGGTCATGTCCCAGCTGAAGTTCTCGGCAACGTAGCCAATCACGGTGTTGGCGAGGATTGCGGTTCCGAAGAAGTAGCCGAAGAAGCCGGTGAGTCCGGCAGCTGTTCCGGCAGCGTTCTTTGGAGCGAGGTCGAGGGCCTGCACGCCGATGAGCATCACTGGTCCATAGATGAAGAAGCCTATGCCAATGAGTGAGGCGATGACTATGGTGAGGTTGTCCATGAAGAGCCAGTAGGTGATGATGAACACTGCCACGAGAGCCATGAAGATGATGGTGGGCAGTGCACGGCGGCCGTTGAAGAGCTTATCGGAGAGCCAGCCGCAGATGAGCGTGCCGGGGATTGCGGCAAACTCGTAGGCGAAATAGGCCCAGCCGGCATCCTTCAGGTTCACGCCTTTCTCGGTGAGGATTGTGGGAGCCCAGTCGAGGCAGCCGTAGCGCACCATGTACACGAAAGCGTTGGCAATGGCGATGAACCACAGGAACTTGTTGTTGAGCACATACTTGAAGAAGATGTCCTTTGTGGAGAGCACCTCCTCCGATTTCGCGCTGTAGTTCTTGGGGTAGTCGTTGCGCCACTTCTCAACTGAGGGGAGTCCGCACGATTGTGGTGTGTCGCGCAGCAGGCAGTAGGCCAGGATGGCGATGAGGATAGCGGTGGCCGATGGGAACACGAATGTGCCGATGAGGAAGTAGTGGTCGGGCTGGTTGGCATAGAACCAAGAGCCGAACCATGTGGCGCCATACACGGCCATGGGCCCGACGAGGGCTCCACCCACGTTGTGGGCGCAGTTCCATATCGACATCATTGTGCCGCGCTCGCCCTGTGAGAACCAGTGAGTCATCACGCGGCCGCACGGAGGCCAGCCCATTCCATTAAACCAGCCCACGAGGAAGTTGAGCACACCCATGAGGATGATTGCGAGCGAGTGGTTGTTGCCAAATGCTGTGATTGGCACAATCATGAACATCATAGCGAGCGAGGCGAGCACCAGTCCCAGAGGGAGGAACTTGCGGGCGTCGCTGCGGTCGCTCACGCTGCCCATGAGGAATTTCGAAAGGGCGTAGGCCACGGCATTCATGGCGAGAACGGTTCCGAGCTCGCCTTTCTCAAATCCGAAAGGAGCGAGCATTGGGATAGCCATAGAGAAGTTCTTGCGCACGATGTAGTAGGCAGCATATCCTATGAAAGCTCCCAGGAATACTTGCATGCGCAGTGATTTGTAACGTTTGTCGGCCTCAGGGCCCGTCTGCTCGGGCTTGTGGGCTGGAGGTGCTAATAAATTTGCCATAGTTGATTTTTAATGTTGTGTTTATTAGGTTTATTATTTAAGTTGATTTTAGATTTCACTTGAGTGCTGCTGCGAGGATGCTGATGGGGTGCTGCACAGGCACTGAGGTCGACATCTCGATTTGCCACTTGCACGTCTCGCAGTCGGTTACCACGAAGTCGGGCTTCAGCTCCTCGATTTTCTTGAAGAGTGAGCTGCCGATGGCCTGCGAGGTGGGGTAGTTCTCCTTCTTGAAGCCGTAGGTTCCGGCGATGCCGCAGCACTGCGAGGGAAGCACCACCACCTCCACGCCGGGAATATGGCGCAGAAGCTCAATGGAATAGGCAGCCCAGCCCATTTTCTCCATGTGGCATGCGGTGTGGTAGGCCACGCGCAGCTTGTAGTCGCTGCGGAAGTTGAGCTTTGCCTTGCCGCTATCGAGGAGCATCTGCACGAATCGTGTGGCGAGGTTGATGCTGTCGCGCACGTCGGCATTGTCCACGCCGAGCAGGTGAGGATACTCATCGCGCATGGTGAACACGCAGGTAGAGGAAGCCCCAATCACCGGCCGTCCCTCCTGCACCGAGCGGCGCACCGAGGCAATGTTCACCTCGGCCTGGCGCTTGGCCTGGTCGATGAGACCATTGGAGATAAGGGCTACTCCGCAGCACTTCTCGCGGTCGAGGAGCTGCACGCCGTAGCCCAGTGCGTTCATCACGCGCACGAAGTCCTTGCCGAGCTGGGGATAGTTGTAGTTGATGTAGCAGCCGTGGAAGAAGCTCACCTGCTTGGCATACCTGGCCTGCTGCGCCTGGGCGTGGCGCTTGAACCAGGTTTCAAACTTCTGTGAGGCATACTTGGGGAAAGTGCGGTGAGCGTCGATTTTCATCACGCCATCGAGAATGGCCTTCACGGGCTTCAGCCCGAGCGAGGCATTGACCACGGGCGCCATGGTGGTAGCCACGGTGCCCATGAAGTCGGTGTTGGCGAGCATCATATCGCGCAGGCCGGGTTTCTTCTTGCTGTACTTGATGCGTGCGGCCTGAATGATGTCGCCAATGCGCACATCGTGTGGGCAAGCCACCTCGCAGCGCTTGCAGTTGAGGCAATACTTGAGCGACTCATCGAAGAAGCCGGGCTTCTTGAGGCGAAGGCGCTCGCCGTCGGGGCCGGCCTGCTTGGGGCCGGGATATTCAGGCTTCACGGCAGCCACGGGGCAATAGACCGTGCACACCGTGCACTTGAGGCACTGCTCGAAGTTGTTTTCGCTTATGTTCATTGTGGGGTCAGTCATTTTGCTTGCTGTTGTGGGGTTATTAGGTCGGCAACATGGAGGGCGGAGATGAGCGCCACGCCGGCGCCGCTTGCCTCCTTAATGGGGTTGTGATTGCTCAGCACCGAGCCGGCGGCGTAGAGGTTGGAGATTGCCTTTCCGCCCTTGGTGGGGTGGAATGTCGCGTCGGTGGCAACGCCGAAGCTCATGTAGGGCTGCTCGGCGAATATCTCGTGGTTGTACCACCGGTCGCGGTCGCCGTCAGCCACCACATCGGCGTCGAAGAGGGTTTCCACCACTTTGTCGGGGCGAGCCTCAAGTCCGTGGCCGAAGAAGCTGCCGGTGGCGAGCACGAAGTGCGAGGCACGCAGCTCGTCGTCGGCGAGGTTGCGGGTGGAGATAGCGGCTACCTTGCCGTTCTCCATGCGTGCTGAGGTCACGGTGTCGCCAAGGAAGTAGGTTCCGCCAAGAGCCTCAAAGCGGCGGCGCATGGTGATTTGAGTGCGAATGCCCGGCACCGAGGGCGGCAGCACTGGAATGAAGCAGATGGGAAGCTTCACGGCCTGCTTGAGCACCTCCACGGCGTGAGAGTCGGCAAGGCCAAACACGGCCGGGAGCATCACCGCATGAGCGTCGGCGGCATTGCGCTCCACAATGGCTGCGAAGTGGCGCACTGCGTCGTCGTTGCCCTCAAATACCTTTGCGATATTGGCCGAGCGCATCTCGGTGGGGCTTGTGCGCAGGTGGTCGAACTCGGGCATATTGATTGCCGAAACCGAGCACTCGGTGCCGATGCGCTCGAGGTTGTCGGCAACGAAAGCCGTGTGGAAGTCGAGGAAGCCGGCGATGTTTTGAATCGAAACCTTGCTCCAGGGCAGGCGAGCTTTCTCGGGGATTGCGTCGAAGTCGGCCAGGGAGAGCCATGTGGGCTTCATTATTCCCAGCGGGGTGATGCGGTAGTGGTTACGGTCGATAGAGCCATTCACCTTCACGCCCATGCGCTCGAAGAAAGCGGGCACCTCGCGAGCAATGGCGATGGCGCGGTCGGCACCTATGCGAGCGTAGGGGTGGGTGGGGGGAATCACCTTGGCCAGAGTGGTTGCGGGCGTTTCCACGTCGAAGCCATTCACATAGCCAAGGAAGTCGAAAGACCCCGAGCAGAAGTGCAGTGCGCTCTGCCCGGTGGAGATGATAGCGCAGCGCTTGCCACGCTCGGCGAGGGCTATTCCGCAAGCCATGCCACTGAGGCCACCTCCTATTATTACAACGTCGAAATTCATGATGAGATGATGATAGTTAAGAGGGTTTATTTATTGTCGGCCACAGGCAGGCCATATACGCCTTCATAAATCCACGAGGTGAACTGAATCTCACTCAGGGCATCGCCCCAGGTCACGGGGTACATTCCCTTCCAGCGTTCCTGTAGGAAGTGGGTTAGGTTGTCCTGAGCGTCGCGTGCGCATCGGCCGGCCTTTGCGAGCTGTCCGGCGGCGCGGCAGGCGCAAAGCTCACCCTGGCAGGTTCCCATGCCCACGCGGGTGCGGCGGCGCAGGTTCACCAGGTTGTCGATGTGCAGGTCGCGAATGGCATATTCCACCTCGGCCACGGTCACTTCCTCGCACTCACACACCAGTGCACGCGAGGCGTCGTCGTCGGTGGCGATGGCGGCGCTCATGGAGCCATGTCGCCACTCGGCCGATTTCTCGGCAAGCTCCTGCTGCTTGGCAGCGGTGGTATATGACTTCTTGTCGGCTGGCGCGGCGGCAGCGTGAATGTCGTAGTATTTCTTAGCCGGGGCCTCCTCCTTGCGCGAGCCGGGTAGGGGAATGTCGGCTGTCGAGCATTTTCGGTCGATGTTCAGCTTGCGGCACACCAGGTCGGTGCACCACTCGGCCATGAGGCGGTAGGTCATGAGCTTGCCTCCGGTGATGGTGATGAAGCCGGCGAGACCGTCGCGGGTCTCGTGGTCGAGTAGCACGATTCCGCGGCTAATGCTTCGGCCGGTGGGGTCGCTGTCGCTTGCCACGAGGGGTCGCACGCCGGCGTAGGCACGCAGAATGCGGGTGTTGCGCAGCGATGGGGCGAGCTTCTCACCCTCGGCGAGTAGCAGGTCGACTTCCTCGCGGGTGACGAGCATATTGTCGCACTCCTCAAATGGGATTCGGCTCGAGGTGGTGCCTATCACGCAGATGAGGTCGCCGGGCACGAGAATGTCGGCGTTGGCGGGCTTGCGGCAGCGGTTGATTACCATGTTGTTCACGCGGTGTCCAAACACGAGCAGGGCGCCCTTTGCAGGGAACATGTTCACGCTCACGCCGGCCATCTTGGCGATGTTGTGCCCCCAGATTCCGGCGGCATTCACCACGAGCTTCGAATAAATGGTCTTGGTGAGCTTCGAGCGGTGGTCGAGGAGCTTAACGCCCTTCATGCGGCCGTTCTCAATCACAAAGCCGGTGAGCTCGTGCATGGTGAGCACTTCGGCTCCGTGCAGCTTGGCATCGATCACATTGGCAGTGGCGAGGCGGAATGGGTCGACCGAGCCGTCGGGCACACGCACCGCGCCAATAAGCTCGGGGTTCACCGATGGCTCCATGCGGCGTGCCAGTGCCGGGTCGATGATCTCGGCGCGGATGCCAGCGGCGTTGCAGGCCTCCACAAACTTGGCTTGATAGGCGAGGTCGTCTTCAGGCAGGGTGATAAAAAGGCCGTCGTTCTCCTCCACGCAGTGGGCGGCGATGCGGCGCAGGATCATGTTCTCCTTGATGCACTCTTCGGCCGACTCGCGGTCGGTGACGGCATATCGGGCACCGCTGTGCAGCAGGCCATGGTTGCGGCCTGTGGCTCCCGAGGCGAAGTCGTGACGCTCCACGAGCAGCACCTTTAGGCCGCGCATGGCGCAGTCACGAGCCGTGCCGGCACCGGTGGCGCCGCCTCCCACAACTATGACATCGAATTGAGATTCACCGTTGGTTTTCATTTGAATATATTAATGGTTGTGTTGTTGTTCTTGTTCTTGTTTCAAGCCGTTGTGCTGCAATTGGTTAGCTCGTGAAATGATTGTGCGTGTGTCGCAGGTGTCTTTCGCAAACTAAATCGGTTGCTTTCCTAACGCAACAAAGTTACTTCTTTTTTTGCATACGACAAAATAAAAAGTGAAATTTTTTCGTGGGAAGCACAAAATATGATGAGCCAACCATATCAAGCCGAAATTGTGGCGCTTTTGTTTTCTCCTCATCGGCGCGTGGGCGAGGTGCTGCATTGCTCGGAGCGTTTCGCTGCGCAAAGGCTGCTTCACCCCCATTTTCTGTCGCTGCCGTCAGGATTTGGGCTGCCGGTGGCGCTTTTCGTGCTACATTCGTGCCACCCAAGTGGAAAAATGGCGGATTTTTAGGCACTTTGCTTTCGGCATTAGCGAATTATGCCTATATTTGCAATCAAAACAACATAAAATAATAATAACATATATTTTTTTAACGACGATGCAAAACGAAGAAATGAAAGATTTGGCGAAGGGCTTGCCCGAAAATGCCTTTCGCGAGCTGAAACCGGGCGAGGAGTATGTGCCCGTGCTGCATCCCACAAAGAATTACCCTGAGGTGACCGGCTACTCGGTGTCGCTGGGCCTTATCATGGCGGTAATCTTCAGTGCGGCGGCAGCCTATCTGGGATTGAAGGTGGGACAGGTGTTTGAGGCGGCAATACCCATTGCGATTATCGCGGTGGGAGTGTCGAGTGCAACGCGCCGCAAGAATGCCCTTGGCGAGAATGTGATAATCCAGTCGATTGGCGCGTGCTCGGGCATAGTGGTGGCGGGAGCCATCTTCACCCTGCCCGCTCTCTACATTCTCAAGGCCAAGTATCCCGAGATTGCCGTGAATTTCCTTGAGGTGTTTCTCAGCTCGCTGCTCGGCGGTGTGCTCGGAATCCTCTTCTTTATTCCTTTCCGCAAATACTTCTGCGCCGACCAGCACGGAAAGTTCCCCTTCCCCGAGGCCACTGCCACCACGCAGGTGCTCATCTCGGGCGAGAAGGGCGGCAGCCAGGCTCTGCCGCTGGTGATTGCCGGTGCCGTGGGCGGTATCTACGACTTTGTGCTCTCCACCTTCAACTGGTGGAGCGAGAACCTGAGCACCAAGGTGATACCCTGGTGCAGCGACATAGCCACGAATGCCAAGATGGTGATGAAGGTGAACACCAGCGCCGCCATTCTGGGTCTTGGCTACATCGTGGGGCTGAAATACAGCTTCATCATCTTTGCAGGCTCGGCTTTCGTGTGGTTCATCATCGTGCCGTTGCTTGGCATGAATCCTGAGCTTGCCGCCGCCGAGCCCGAGGTTATCTTCAGCGGCGCGGCCCGCTACATAGGCATTGGCGGCATCGCCATGTCGGGCGTGATAGGCATCATCAAGTCGTGGCCCATCATCAAGAATGCCGTGGGGCTTGCCGGAAAGGAGCTTAAAGGCAACAGTGGCAGCGCGAAGAACATATTGCGCACGCAGAAGGACATGAGCATGAAGCTGCTCGCCTTCTCGCTGCTCGCCGCGCTTATGGTCACTTTCATATTCTTCTATGTGGGTGTGATTCACAATTTCGTGCAGACCGTGGTGGCATTCCTTGTGGTCACGGTGATAGCGTTCCTCTTCACCACTGTGGCGGCCAATGCTATCGCCATCGTTGGCTCCAACCCCGTGTCGGGAATGACGCTCATGACGCTCATTATCTCATCGGGAATCTTCGTGTCGATAGGGCTTAAGGGCTCGGCCGGCATCATCGCCTCGATGGTGATTGGCGGCGTGGTGTGCACCGCGCTCTCCATGGCCGGCGGCATGGTGACCGATATGAAGATTGGCTACTGGATTGGCACCACACCGGCACGGCAGCAGACGTGGAAGTTCCTCGGCACGCTGGTGTCGGCTGCCACAGTGGGCGGAGTGATGATTATTCTCAACGACGTGTATGGCTTCTATGGAGAGAATGCCCTTGTGGCTCCGCAGGCCAATGCCATGGCTGCCGTGATTGAGCCGCTCATGATGGGCGGAGAGACCCCCTGGCTGCTCTACATAGTGGGCGCTATCCTTGCCGTGCTTCTCAACTGGCTCGGCGTGCCCTGCCTGGCTTTCTCGCTGGGTATGTTCATTCCGCTGCAGCTCAACACCCCGCTGCTCATTGGCGGCGCAATAAGCTGGTTCGTTTCCACACGCTCGAAGAATGAGGAGGTCAACAAGGTCCGCCAGGAGCATGGCACGCTCATAGCATCGGGATTCATAGCCGGTGGTGCGCTGCTTGGCGTGGTGAGCGCCGGAATGCGCTTCTTCGGCTTCGACTATGTGTGCCCGTGGGGCGGCGATGAGGCACTGATGCAGTCGATTGGCCTGGCCGTGTATGTGGCTCTGATAGCTTGGTTTGCATGGACTTGTATCCGTGCCAAGAAAAACGCATAATGAAAAGAATACTATTAATAGCTTTGTCGGCAGCAGCCATGGCGCTCTCTTGCAGGGCGCAGGTGGTTGCTGCCGACACTGTGAATGGCAGTGGCGTTGCCATTGTCGACAAGCTCGACAACCTGAACCGCAAGATAATCAGCAGCCTGGCCGAGGGCCGAGGGCCATCCACTGCCGGCAGCAGCCGCTTCAAGGTGATTTTCCTGCCGCCGCCCCTCGGCAACCTGCCCGACTATGGCTTTGCCCTGGGCGTGGGCGCGTGTGGCCTGTGGAAGACGCAGAACGACCCTCTGCTCTTCACAAGCCGCCTGCCCTTGTCGGTGAAATTCGGGTTCACCAGCCCTTTCTCTTTTGAGGCTCGCTTTGAGCCTGTGCTGTACTTTAATCGCAACGCGCTCAGAGTGAGCGCCGAGCTGTTCTATCGCCACCGCAATGAGCACTACTTCGGCATTGGCTATGCCACCAACCGCTCCTTAGAGCGCGACACGGCAGTGACCGGCTACCGCTCGCGCCGCCTGGGCTTCTCCCCCGAGGTGGCATGGCGACTTGGCAGCAGCAGCGCCTACCTTGGCGTGGTGGCCGACTTCAGCTATGAGTGCATGCACGATGCCGGGAGCTATGTGGCCCGTTCGCCCCAGTTTGCCGCCCTTGGCGGTACGGCAGCCCGCAGCTCGCTCACCGATGTGGGAGCTGGAGTGGATTTTTCTGTCGACACCCGCGACAACACTATCGTGCCACGCCGAGGCCTCACCCTCGATGCCCGCGTGCTGCTCTATTGCAAGGCCCTTGGCAGCGACTTCAATTACTCGCGCCTCACCATCGGTTACCGGCAATATGCACCTTTGGGAGGCGATGAAGGCACATTAGCGTGGGGCGTGGTGAGCAGCAACGCCATGGGGCGCAACGTGCCGCTACTGCGCCATGCCACCGTGGCCGATGGCTATGTGATGCGCGGCTACTATGGCTACCAGTTCCGCGACAAGTCGGTGCTGAAGGCACACGCCGAGTATCGCTATATGCTCAACCTCAGCTCCACGGTGGGGCAGCTGCTGCTCAACCGCTTTGGCCTTGCCGCCTGGGCCGGCCTGGCGGCTATGGGGCAAAGCATGGTGCGCTACGACGCCCTGCTGCCCGAGCTGGGCGCCGGCCTGCGCGTGAAGGTCACCCCACGCTCGCACCTGCGCTTCGACTGGGGCTACGGCACCGCCACCCGCCAGGCAATGTTCTATGTGGGCGTGAACGAGCTCTTCTAAGCTGTCGGACTGCGACAAAGAGTCCGTATTTTTAATTAAGGACGATTACTACGATTTAAGTTTAACAAAAACTACTGGATTATGGATTTATTGAGGATTTTGTGCTGCCTCGTGGCAGTGGTGGCGGTGGAGGCGGCGTCAGTTGAGCTGCCGGCGATTATTCCGCAGCCAAGGGTGTGTGTGGTGAAGGGCAAGAAACTTCACAAGCTCAGGGCGGAGCGTGCCTACAGCGACTTTGTTTCCACTCGCGGCGCCGATGAATACCGGCTGGTGGTGCGCAAGGGGCGTGCCACCATTGGCGGCAACCGCTTCAGGGCCGAGGCGACGCTGAGCCAGCTCACCGATGAGCTGGGCCGGGTGCCCGATGTGGAGATTCACGACTGGGCTGCCTACCCGGTGCGTGGCTTTATGCACGATGTGGGGCGCAACTATCAGCCGCTGCCTATGCTCAAGCGCACTATCGACCTCATGGCACGCTACAAGCTGAATCTCTTCCACTGGCACCTCACCGACAACCCGGCGTGGCGCATTGAGTGCAAGTGCTATCCGCAGCTCAACGACGCACGCTTTCAGCGCAAGGGGCGCGATGAGGGGAAGTTCTACACCTACGATGAGATTCGCGAGCTTATCGCCTATGCCGCCGAACGTGGCATCATGGTGATGCCCGAAATCGACATGCCGGGGCACTCTCAATTCTTCACCACCACATTTGGCTTCACAATGGACTCGGAAGAGGGGAAGAAGGTGCTGCGCGAGTGCCTCGATGAGTTCTTCCGCGAGATACCGGCCTCGCTGTGCCCATACTTCCATGTGGGGTCGGACGAGATTCGCATTGCCGACCCGGCGGGCTTCGCTGAGTGGATTCAGGGACTTGTGCGCGATGCGGGGCGCACGCCCATGGCGTGGGACCCGGGGCTGCCCACCTTGCCCTTCACCATACGCCAGGGCTGGAATGAGGCCTCGGCCGCCAATACCGGCGCGAGCACAAGTGAGGGGAGATATGTCGACTCGTTTGTGGGCTACCTCAACTACTACGACCCCACGGCATTTGCCATGCGGGCCTTCCAGCACAAGGCTGCCGCGCAGGAGGTGCCCGACACCACCAAGGTGCTTGGCGGAATACTGTGCCTGTGGAACGACGTGCGCGTGGTCGACAAGCGGAATATCGCGCTTCACAATGGCATGATTCAGGGAATGATGGCGTTTGCCGAGCGCTTCTGGCACGGTGGCTCGGGCGGAGCCGTGAGCGATGAGGGGCTTTTCCCCGACCCATCGACACCGCAGGGCAAGGCACTGGCCAATATGGAGAGCCGCATGATGGCTCACCGCAACCGCTACTACTCGCCCGCCGAGATGCGCTGGACGGCCAGTGCGTCGCTCGAGTGGAGCATCACCATTGCCGACAAGAAGTTAAAGGCCTGGGGCGGAGCTGTCGACCTCGACGCCCTGTGCCGCGTGAATGGCATTGTGGCCAACGACCAAAAGGAGATGACTGCCGAGACGGTGCTCACCGCTGCCCGCGACACCACCATCGCCGTGTGGATAGGCTTCGACACTCCGGCACGCTCCGACCGCATGTCGACCGGCATAGGCAACCAGGGCGAGTGGGAGAACGGCGGGCGTTGCTTCGTGAATGGGATCGAGATAGTGCCGCAGGTGGCGTGGAAAGAGCCGGGAGCCTACAATTATCCATTCCACACCTGGCACAAGCCGCAGGCCGAGGAGCCATTCAGTAACGAGCAGTTCTACTGGATGCGGCCAGCCGTGAAAGTCAGGCTGAAGAAAGGCTACAACCACGTGCGCATAGTGAATCCTCACGGCTTCAAGGGGCAGCGGTGGTCGTTTGCCTTCATTCCCACCGACTGGGAATAAGCGCTGCCGCTCACTCCCAGCACTCCACATCGCGGGCAATGTGGGGCGGCAGAGAGGACTTGCTGAAGTGAGGGTCGTGGCCACAGCTGCGCTGCTTGCGGTAGTCGCGCAGCAACAAGAACACCCATGGCGACAGCTGGATAATTGCAATCAGGTTGACGAGCGTCATCGCGCCCATGGCAAGGTCGGCAAAGCTCCAGGCCGTCTGCAGCGTGACGAGGGCGCCGGCCATCACCACCGCCCCCGTGACGAGGCGGAAAGCCATCACCCACGCGCGGCTGCCACCGCTCACGAAGCGCACATTAGTCTCGCCATAGAAGTAGTTGCCAATGATTGTGCTGTAGGCAAAAAGGAAGATGGCAATAGTGATGAAGTAGCCGCCTGCCGCGCCTATGTGGCTCTCAAAGGCGTGCTTGGTGAGGATTATGCCGTCGCTGCCGGCAGTGTAGAGCCCTGAGAGCAGAATCACGAAAGCCGTGCAGGTGCAAATCACGATAGTGTCGGTAAACACGCCCAGCGACTGCAGCAGACCCTGCTTCACGGGGTGGGAGGTGGTGGCAATGGCTGCGGCATTGGGAGCCGAGCCCTCGCCGGCCTCATTCGAGAAAAGTCCGCGCTTCACACCCTGCATAACCACTACTCCAAAAGCACCGCCCACAGCCTGGTCGAGGCCGAAAGCGCTTTTCACAATGAGTGCAAACATTGCCGGAATCTCACTGAAATTCATCATCAGCACCACCACCGACAGCACAATATATCCCACAGCCATAAACGGCACACACAAGCCCACAAAGTGCGAGATGCGCCTAATTCCGCCAAAGATGATGATGAGCGTGGCGGTGGTGATTACCGCGCCAATCCACATTCGGTCGGTGCCGAAAGCGTCGCTCACGGCATCGCACAGCGTGTTGCTCTGAATCACCTGATTGGCCATGCCGAATGTGAGTGTTATCAGCACGGCAAAGAGCAGCCCCATCCAGCGGCGGTGCAGCCCATGCTCCATGTAGTAGGCCGGACCACCATAGAATGAGTCCTTGCCGCGGCGCCTGTAGAGCTGGGCGAGCGTCGATTCCACAAAGGCCGTGGCCGCGCCGAACAACGCCATCACCCACATCCAGAACACCGCACCCGGGCCACCCACGAAGATGGCCGACGCCACCCCGGCAAGGTTGCCCGTGCCCACGCGGCTCGACAGCGACACCGTGAAAGCCTGGAACGAGCCAATCTTCTTCAGCTCGTTCTCGGCAGCTTGCTCGCTGCGCTTAGCGTGAGGCGACAGGTGCTTGAAAATGGGCTTATCCACCACAATCTTGAGCATATCACTCAGCAAAGTGAACTGCACTCCACGGCTGCGCACAGTGAAATACACAGCGCACACCACCAGCAGCACCACCACTACATAGCTCCACAAAAAATCGTTAGTCGCATCGACAAAACCAAGCAAACGTTCCATAATAAAAACATTTTTCTGCAATTCTTCATTATTTATGGCGCAAAGGTAAGCAAAATTGCGGATATTCAGAGCAATGTGACACGAAATATTCAGTGGGGGCGACCCTTGCCGTGGGCTGTGGAGCCAATTTAGGACTCTTTCAGGCTCACTATCTCAGTGGTTTTTTTGACCGAAAAATTGGGGAAATGGAGCGGCAGGGGGTGGGGATTATTCGTGGTGGTAGGGCTCATGGTTGATAATCGTCATTGCGCGGTAGAGCTGCTCGGTGAAGATGAGGCGAATCATCTCGTGGGAGAAAGTCATCTTTGAGAGGGAGAGCTTCTCATTGGCGCGGGCATACACATTGGGGGAGAAGCCGTAGGGACCACCGACGACAAACACCAGGCGGCGCGGCACCGAGGCCATTTTCTTCTCGATGTAACGTGCGAAGTCCATAGAGGAGTATTCGCGGCCATGCTCGTCGAGGAGCACCACATAGTCGGAGGGGTCGATAGCGGCGAGAATGTTGGCTCCTTCCTGCTGTTTTTGCTGGCTTTCGGAGAGGTTCTTAGTGTTCTTTACGTCGCTGATATACTGAATGTCGAAGGGCAGGTAGTGGGAGAGTCGGCGGCAATATTCATCGATGCCGGTGTTGAGGAACGACTTGCCGATTTTGCCAACGACAGCGAGTGTAATTTTCATGACTGAGTGGGAATGGAGGGTTGGACAGAAACTTCGGGAGAGGAGATTTGAGGGATGTCGTCGACATCGAGGAGCTGCGGGAGCGGGTTCTTGTCGTTCTGCTTTGCGCCGAGCTTTATGAGCTTATTGGCGGTGGTGTTGATGCTCTGTCCGCCCTCGGAGATTTTGGCGCGGGCGCTGTCGTAGGCATCGTTGACCTTTCGGAGAGCCTTTCCCATGGCCTCATATTCCTTCCAGAACTGACCCACGCGGTTGAGCATCTCATTTGCGAGCTCAAAAACTCGCTCGTGGTTCTGAGCCTGGGCGATTTGAGTCCAGGTGAGATTGATTATTCGGAGTGCAGCGAAGAGCGTCTGCTCGTCGGCGATATATACATTTTTCTCCATGGCGCGACGCCAGAGGTCGGGCTGAGCGTTGAGGGCTGTCCAGAGAGCGCCGGTATTTGGGACAAACATAATAACATAGTCCATTTTCACCTTAGGAGGCTGAATGTAGGAAGAATAGTCCTTGGAGGAGAGCTCCTTGACGTGCTTGGAGAGGCTGTCGAGGTGGAGCTTTAGGGCACGCTGGCGGTCGTCGTCGTTGTCGGCATTAACATAGTCGATGAAAGCCGAGAGAGAGACCTTAGAGTCGATAATGACCTCGCGCCGCTGGTCGAGGTGGAGGATAACATCGGGGCGGAGCATGGCACCCTCGTCGGACTTGACCACTGCGCCGCCGGCATCCTTTATTGTGGCCTGGGTGTCGTAGTGAATACCCTTAGTGAGGCCCTGCGACTGGAGGAGCTCGTCGAGAATGGTTTCGCCCCAGTCGCCTTGCACCTTAGTGCCGTGCCGCAGTGCATGAGCCAGTTCCTCGGCGCTTCGCTGGGCTGCCTGCGACTGGCGGAGCATGAGGTCGATGTTCTCCTTGAGGGCGCTGCTCATGGAGGCGTGCTTTATGGTGCTGTCGGTGAGTGCGAGCTTCATCTTGTCGATGGTTTCGCGGAGAGGGGTCACGATTTGGCCAATATTGGAGGCACTTGCCTGGGTGAATTCCTTCTGTCGCTCCTTGAGCATGGAGTCGGTGGCGGTTTTGAGCTGAGCCTCGACCTTTGCGATGGTTTCGTCGAAACGAAGCTGCATGGCGTCGAGAGCGTCGCGGTGGCGCTTCTCCTGGGCCTCGATAGCTGCGGCGTGGGCCTTGTCGTTCTCGGCGAGGAGCTGCTCGAAGTGGCGCTTTTCGGCGAGGAGCTTTTCGTGAGCGTCGGCCTTGGCCTGATTGGCCGAGCGGGCGAGAGCGTCGAGCTCGAAGGAGAGGCGGTCGCGCTCGGCGGAGGTTTGCGATAGCTGCTGAGACAGGGAGGCGATGCGGTCGTTGAGGCCGGCTGAGGCAGCTTTGGCTGCTGCGAGGTCGGCCTGGAGAAGCTCGATGCGAGTGGCGAGGGCCGAAGATTTGGGTTTTCCGGAAAGCCAGCCAATGACAGCGCCAATTATGATAGCGATAAAGAGGTAGATAATTTCCATAATTGAAAAATATGTTTTTGAGTTGGGGGGTTAGAGCATTAGGGAGCGGATTATGGAGTCGGAGAGCATAACGGCGGCGT
>CAMGFF010000010.1 GCA_946055125.1 uncultured Prevotellaceae bacterium
ACACGAAAATAGGAGATAAACACCCTATGATTAGTGTTTACCTCCTACTCGATTATGCGATTCAGGGTTAGCGCACTGCTACCTTGGTGGCGGTGTGGGCGGTGCGCACCACATATATGCCCTGAGCCACGCTCAGGCGGGTGCTGCCGGCTGCCACGCGCTCGCTGGCAATGAGCGTGCCGCAGGTGCTGTAGATTGCCACGTTGGCAGGCTCGGTGCTGTTCACGGTGATGCAGCCCTCGCCGCCGGTCACGGTAATGCCACCGAGGCCCTGTGCAATGCCATTCACGCCCGAGGTCTCGGCCACGATGGTGTAGCTATCCACGATGGTGTATTTGGGGTCGCCGGGATAGAAGTGCGAGAACACTCGAGCCTCCACCCACTTCTTTCCATAGAACTCGGCGGGAAGCTCCACCACAATGTCGTTCCACTGCTCCGGGAGGTCGTTCCAGAAGTTGGCCACTATGGTTTCGGCCACGTCGGCCGCGACGAGGCGAATCTCGCTTGTGGCAAGCGATGCGCCGCCCCACACGCGGAAGGTGAGCTTCACGTCGGTAACGTCCTTGGTGGAGAACTTGGGCAGGGCTACGAGGCAGTAGCTCTCGCCATAGCTGTTGCTCGGTGCGCTCACCATGGCATAGTTGTTGGAGCTGTCGCTTGTTGCACCGTAGTCGGTGGGCTTGGCGAGGCTGCACTTGCCCGAGTAGTAGGTGTTTGGCGACACGGTGATTACTGGCGAGTAGGTGAACTTGCCATTGGCGAAGTCCTCGTGTAGGGGCAGCGTGTAGGGAGTGCCGAGGGTTACGGTCTTATACGACACATAGTTGCTCTTGCCGCCGTCGTTCTCGGCGAGGATTCCCACATATTGCACGCCCATGGGCGATGAGGCCGGCACGGTGAAGTCAAACTCAGTCACAGCGCCAAGCTCCTGCTTCTCCACCCACTTGCCGAGGGTCCAGTCGTAGTCGCAATAGTAGTAGCGGAGGCTCTCGGTGTCGTAGTAGCCCTCGGTGGCTGCCCAGGTGGGAGCTTTCCAGGTGAAGTGGGCGCTCATGTTGTCGTCGGCCACAACGGCTGTGAGCGAGCTCACGGAGCCGGGGATGGCGAGGCCGGTGTAGACACTCACTGCCACTGCCTCGCTGCTATCGTCGCCGAGGCTTATGGCTACGCTAATCTCGTTGGTTCCTTGCTCGGTGGCAATCTCAATGCCGGTGAAAGCCTCACCCGGCGCACCGTCGACGCTGGTCGAAACGTCGCCACGGCTCACTGTGGCAGTGAGGGTGGCATCGGTGGGCAGGGCGGCTCCCGAGATTGTGGTGGTGGGCATGGTGAATGACACGAGTGCCTTGAGCTCGCCATGGTCGGCTGCGGTGGCTGTGACATCGGTGGCGGGAGCCGGGCAACTTGCCGAGCGCGGCGACATGGCGATGCTCACGCGGTTGAAGCAGAGGCGGTCGCGCATATTCGGCGAGATGCAGTGGATTCCCACGTAGTAGCTGCCGGTAGCGGGGATATTGAAGTAGGCCGAATAGGTCTCGGCGCTTAGGTTCTTAATGTCGTTGTAGGTGGCAACCACGGTCATTGCCTCGGCTGTAGGCTCGGCACCATAGGCAATCTCAAACGACTCGGGGTAATACTGATTGCGCACCCAGGCATCGACACCTACCACATAGAGGGCGTCGGCGTCGGCAAACTCGGTGACGGGGAGGAACACCCAGTCGTCGGCATTGTTGGCTCCGTAGGAGTAGTAGAAATAGCGGTTGTTGGTGTCGAAGTGCCACATGAAGTTGTCGCCATTGCTGTTCACGATGTTGCACAGCGCTACCTCATCGTCGGTGAAGGTGAACTCCACCGGCACGGTGTAGGGCGAGCCCCACATGAAGGTGGGCGAGTAGCCCTTGTCGGAGGTAAGACCGTCGTAGGTGGCCTCAACCGAAGCCACGAAGGCCTTCAGTGCGCCATTGGGCAGGGTGTAGGCCAGCTCGGTGCCTGCCACCGGCTCAGTGTTGATGCGTGTGCCATTCACATACACGTTGTAGCGCATGGCCTCGGCATCGACCCAGCCGCCATTCACGCCGGTGGTCACGGCATCCCACTTCACGCCATTCTCATCGAGGATAACGCCGGTGGGGGCTGTGGGGCGGTCGCTGCCTATCCAGCGTGTGCACGACACTGTGGGGCTGTGGTTGCCGGCAGCGTCGATGGCTGTGAAGGCAAAGGTGTGCAGTCCCTTGGCCGTGCAGGTGAACTCCACGTCGCCATCGGCGCCCGGAGCGAGGGAGATGGTGCCATTGTCGGCCCCGTCGAGGGTAGAGGTTATGGTGATGTTGCTGCGAATGGTGGAGCCATCGTAGCAAGTGGAGGGTGCGGTGACGGTGACGCTGCCGCTGAGCGATGCGCCGGCAAAATTCACCGATTTCACTGCCGGGCGCATGGGCATAGTGCCGGCCGGGACAAGGTCGGTGGTGGTGAGGATAGTCCACTCGGTGAACTGGGGCAGCTCGCCGGTTATCTCGCTGGTGCCTGCCGCGGGATCGAGGCGCACTATGTAGGAATAGAGGTCTTCATTCATCGCGGCCCAGTAGAAGCAGCGGTCCACGGGGCTGTAGGTCATAGCCTGCTTGTAGGCCGAGGGAACGATGCCGGTGTTGCACACCACCTCAAAAGAGCCGTCGGTCTTGCTGATGCGCACGAAGTCGCCCGTGCGCGACACTCCATAGAGCTTGCGGTCGTCGGTGTTGAAGCCCATCACCTGCGGGGTGGTTTCGGCAGTCACCTCGCAGAGGTTGGTAAACTGGCGGGTGTCGGGGTCGATCCTCTGCAGGAGCTTGCCGGTGCCGTCGGCATTGTAGGTGTAGGCATAGGCGGTGTTGTCGAATTCATCGTAGGCGCACATGAACACATATTGCGAGGCGTCGGCCATGTTCAGGTCGCCGCTCTCGGTAATTGCGCCGGTGGTGAGGTCGCAGATGTAGTAGCCCATGGTGAGATAGCCCGAGGCGTTCTTGGCGAGGTAGGCATAGAACTTGCCATCCTTCACGAAGCCCGCCGAGGGAGAGAGCTGGCTGTTCTCCCAGTGATACACCTGGTCGCCTGAGGTGATTAGCTCACCAAAGAAGATGGGCTGAGGATAGGCGTGCCAGCCCACGATGGTTGCGCCCGAGGGGCTCACCAGGGGCTTGGCCTGAGCCCGGGCAGCAGGCACGGGAGCCGATTTCAAGGTGGGGAATGGGTCGGTGACCGACGCGATGCGCTGCTTCATTCCCGGCAGTGGCAACGTGGTGGCGAGGGTGGTGGCTGCCGTGAGCACAGCCGCGAGGCACACCAGGAGAGTTGCCGATAATCGAGTGTTGTAGTTTCGCATAAAGAGTTGAATTAGTGATTGTTTTATTTAAGTTTTATGCAATTATTGTGAGCAGTGCTGCAAATATAGTAGCAAAAATTTAATTCAGCAAATTTCGGTGAGAAAAAAAGTCCCGGTGGCAACAAAGGTTGCGGCCGGGACTTAGAGAATGAAAAGAACGGATTTTTTTACTTTGTTATTGCCACTTTGGCGTTGCCTATCACATAGATGCCGGGCTCGAGGGCGCGTGCATCGGTGAGGGTGGCGCTGCGCTTCACAAGCACACCGGTGATGGTGTATATGTCGGCGCGGCCGCGTGTGGCGAAGATGCTCTCAATGCCTGCAATGCCCGTCACGGCACACGAGGCGGTGAGATTGGAGCCATCGGTGGTGGTGGCGGTGATTGTTGCCCCGCCTTGAGCAAGGATTGTCACCAGTCCGTCGGCATTCACGGTAGCCACGGCTGTGTTGCTGCTTGCCCAGGTGAGTGGCTGCGAAGCAGCTCTTGCGGGCAGCACGGTGGCGGTGAGCTGGTGCTCAGAGCCTATGTCGCCGCTGATTGTGTATTGGCTCAGGGTGATCGATGTGGCAAGAATCTTTGTCACGGTCACGGCGCAGGTAGCACTGAGGCCTGATCCATCGGTGGTCTTGGCGGTGATGGTTGCTGTGCCTGGGGCTACGGCTTTCACCAGTCCGGTTGCATCGACGGTGGCCACGGCGGTGTTGCTGCTCGCCCAGGTGAGAGTCTGCGAGGCTGCTTTCGCTGGCAGCACGGTGGCTGTGAGCTGCAGTTGCGAGTCCTCCACCAGGCTTGCCTGGGTGTGGCTCAGGGTGATCGAAGTGGCAAGAATCTTTGTCACGGTCACGGCACAGGTGGCACTGAGGTTAGAGCCATCGGTGGTCTTGGCGGTGATGGTTGCCGTGCCTGGGGCTACGGCTTTCACCAGTCCGGTTGCATCGACGGTGGCCACTGCTGTGTTGCTGCTCGTCCAGGTGAGAGTCTGCGAGGCTGCTTTCGCTGGCAGCACGGTGGCTGTGAGCTGCAGTTGCGAGTCCTCCACCAGGCTTGCCTGGGTGTGGCTCAGGGTGATCGAAGTGGCAAGAATCTTTGTCACGGTCACGGCGCAGGTGGCACTGAGGTTAGAGCCATCGGTGGTCTTGGCGGTGATGGTTGCTGTGCCGGGAGCTACGGCTTTCACCAGTCCGGTTGCATCGACGGTGGCCACGGCGGTGTTGCTGCTCGCCCAGGTGAGGGCCTGCGAGGCTACCTCGGCTGGCAGCACGGTGGCTGTGAGCTTCAGCTGCGAGTCCTCCACCAGGCTTGCCTGGGTGTGGCTAAGCGTGATTGAGGTGGCAACGCGCTTTTTCACGGTCACGGCGCACGAGGCAGTGAGAGCTGTGCCGTCGGTGGTGGTGGCGGTGATGGTGGCGGTGCCGGGAGCTATGGCTCTCACGAGTCCGGTGGCATCAACCGTGGCCACGGAAGTGTTGCTGCTCGCCCATGTGAGGGCCTGCGAGGCGGCTTTCGCTGGCAGCACGGTGGCCGTGAGCTTCAGCTGCTCGCCCTCGGTGAGGGTGGCGGCAGTCTGGCTCATGGTGATTGACTGCGCCAGTGAGGCGATATAGTCGTTATACTCCTGCTCGGTGACTAAGCGCAGCTCGGAGGGAGTGCCGGCAGGCACCTTGAGGTAGTTGTGGTTGGCGGGAATGAAGTCGAGTGAGGGGGTGATGTAGCCCAGCTTGCCCTCGGAGGTAATACCCAGCATGCGCATGGTGGCGGGGTTGAAAGCCACGCGGTTGTAGTGCGACTTCATTGAGTTGTCGAAGTACACGCCCACGAGCTGGTTGTCGGTGGGCTTGGCGGCTGTCGATGCGCCGATATTGAGCTTGCAGTTCATGGGCTGGCTGCTCGAGGTTTCGATAATCACCGGTGTCTCGCCGGCAACGCCCCCTGTGAGCTCTTTCATCACGGCCATGCCGCGGTCCACCTTGGTGATGTAGTAGGCCTTCATGCCTGTGGAGGCGAAGGTGAAGGGGAACTCGGCATAGAAGGCATTGTAGTACTTGCCACCGGCGGCAATCTCGCCTTTCACGCCGAAGTAGTTGTCGGAGGAGGTGTTGATGGGCTTAATCCACCACTTGCGGTATTCGCCCGATGTCTCGCCCGACATCACGCCCTCGTCGCAGTCGGCCTGCTCGCCGTCGCCGAGATACTTGGTGAGGCCGTCCTTCGAGCCGTAGGCATAGAAAGTGCCGTCGTTGTTCTTGCGCAGGTTCACATGGCTCTGGATAATCTCATAGATGCCGGTGCCCTGTGCCTTGATGTCATACTTGCTGCCGTCGATTTGCTGCGCGTAGCACACCGTCGCGGGGTCGCTCGAGGCTTTGTCGAAGCCCAGCCACAGCTGAATGGCATACATGTCGGCGGTGGTGGTGGCATAGTTGAGCTTTCCCTTGTCGTCGGTTACATACACATATCGCTGCGTCTTATAGTTCTGAATGCGGTAGTAGCCATTGGCAAGCACCTGGGCCACTGCCGGCAGCTGCATCAGAGCAAGGGTGAGGATTAGTAGAAATTTTCGCATACGTTATAGTGTTTTTTTGGGGTGGTGAGTTGACACAAGCCGCGCTGTGAGAGAGCGGCTCGCGCTGTGAGAGTGAAACAGAAAATTGCTGCCCACCACATCTTTCTCAGTGTATTGGCGATGTGAAAGGGCAGCAATATTCCGCTATTTTTCTATTGAGAAATCATCACGCTCTCCTTGTGAGCGGTGATTATTCAACTACGCAGATTGCCACACGGTTCTGGATTGGATCGTTGTAGGGCTGCTCCATTCCGTCGTCCATGCTCTTGGCGATGATGCGGTCGGCAGAAATCTTGTATTTCTCCACGAGCACGTTAAACACGGCGTTGGCGCGGTTCTTGGCCAGGCGCAGGTTCAAGGTCTTGCTGCCGGTGCCCTTGTCGGCATATCCGGTAATCACAACCTTGCTGTTGGGGTTGGCCTTCAAGAAGTTGGCCACTTCCTCCACCTTGCTCATCTCCTGCTTTGTAACCACGGTCTTGGCGATGGTGAAGAAGATGTCGCGGCGCAGCTTCTGCACCTGCACTGCATCGGTCTTGATCTCCACGGGCACTTCCACGCGCTTCTCCACAACCTTCTCCACTACGCGGTCCACGTAGATGGTGTCGTGCATCACGATAGGAGCGGGCACGGGCACTGCCTTCGTGCTCTTGCCGAGGGTGAACTTCACGCCGGCGAGGGCGTTGAAGTACCAGTCGGCATTGCCGGCCTTCTTCGAGTTGTAGCCATCGGCAAGGGTGTTAGCCTGCAGCTCAATGCCGAGGCTCACGCGCTTGCTCACCTTGAAATCAACCATTGCGCCAAAGCGGCCCAGGAAGCGGGCCTTGGTGCCGTCCCAGTAGAGGCGCAGGGCCTCGTGATTCTGCTGTGCGAGGGCGGCCCTCACGTCGCCCGCCTCACCGTTGCCGAAGCCAATGTTGGCGCCGATACCGGCAAACACGCCCACCGACACCACACGGTTGGGCTTGTAGCCACCGATAATGTTGGTGAGGTCGGCCGTAACGTCGATGGCAGGAGCCACATAGTTCCATTTCCACTTGTTCAACTGATTGTTGAACTCAAGGCCGGCCTTGCTCTCCCATGCGTTGATGGCAAGGCGGGCGCCAAACTTAGAGCTGAACTGGTAGCCGGCAGCTATCTGGGCATTGGGAGCAAGGAGCTTGCCAAAAGAGGCTTCGCCAAGTGTTTCCTGCACACCCACCTGGCCCTGGAGATACCAGTGTGGGTTGAATGCGGTGACCTCCTTATCCTGAGCAGCGGCGAAAAGGCTGCTCAGAATAAGTGAAGAAGTCATTATGATTTTGCTGAATTTCATCGTTTCTACTTTTTGCGAGTTAATAAACTACTTTTTGCGAGTTCTCTCTCTTGGTGATTATTTCACAGCGATGTAGTACTTGCGAGTAGAAGTTACGCCTGCATAGTCGAGTGCAGAGTAAACAATCTCGTAGGTGTAGCCGGCCTTCGACACCTTGAATGGTACGCGGTGGGTAACGCCGATTATCGGTGTACACATCAGGTAGGCATCGTTGGCATCCTTGGCAAGCTGGCGGCAAGTGGCGTTACCATTCTGTGCGCTCACGCTGCTGTCGGAAGTCTTCCAAACGTTGGTCACACCCACAAACTTCTTGAACACGGGCACTGCAATCTCACCGGTGTAGGTGGTGGGAAGGAGCGACATTGCGTTGCCTCCGGCTACCGACACTGTGGCGGGCAGCTGGGGATCCTCGCTCAGCTTGTGATACTGTCCGTCGACACCCTTGTACAACATCAATGCCTGCAGGTAGTTGTTGGAGTTCTTGAGGTACCAGTTGATGCGGTTAATCACGTTGTTGATCTTGTCGCTGTAGTTGTTCACCTTGTCGATGTAGTTGCCCACAGTGTTGTTCACCTCTTCCTGAATGTCGTCGATAAGATCCTTAATCTGGTTGTTCATGTCGGCTGCTACCTGGTTAATCATATCCTGGAGCTGAGTGTTCATCTCACCGATGAGCTTATCCACAACCTTCTGGATTTCATCGTTGATGCGTCCGCTAAGCTGCTCGCTGATAATCTGCGGGAGCTGAGTCTTGATAGCACTCTGGATAGTCTCGTTAATCTTGTCCTCGAGAGGCTTGAGGTCGTTGCCGTTGATGGTAACAGTAACGGCAGCCGAAGCATCAACCTTTATTTCCTTATCAATATCGGTAATAATCACATCCTTAACACCGCTATTCGGGTCGCCGGGAATGTTATATACAATCTCTACTTCAGGAACTGTAACAATCACGGTGTCTCTCAAAACCACGTTCTCATTCTTGGTAATCTCAATGCCGCTGAAGTCGAAGTCGAGGTTGAGCGACGAGAGGTCGATATTGATGTCGATAGGATCGATGGTCACGCCATCAATCTGCACGTCGTTAAACTGGAAGTTGATCTTATCCTTAAACTTCGAGAGGTCGAAAGTCTTGTCGGCAATCGACGGCAGCTTGGGAAGCTGTGGCATGTTGACATCGTAGAGGAACTTGAACGACAGCGGCTTGAATGCTGTGGTTGCAAGGTTATACTGCGAGTAAACGGCGTGGTTCACGTCGATGCCGTTGATGTCGGGAGCTGTCCACGCGGCCTTCATGGCGTAGGCCGGGAGGATGCAGTCAAACTGCTTGTAGACGGCCTGGGCCAGGTCGATGAGCGAGCCGGCCGAGAACTTGCGGTCCCTCACGTTCTTCAGTGTCTCCTTCATGGCCGTCTTGAGCGACGGCTCAATGTTGACCTTCACGTCGGCAATCTGCTCGGGCTGCAGGGTGGCCGATGCCTCATAGAAGCCATTGTCGGCACGGGTGTAGCCAAAGCTGAGAAGCTCATCGCTCTTCTTAATCTGCGACAGCTTGATGCCGCTCTCGTTGTCGCGGCTGTCGTTGAGCGTGAGTGTAACGCCGGTGAAATCCACAGTGTTGGGGTTGATGGTCACAAACACCTTTCCGGCATTGCCCTCATAGTCCTCAATCATGGCATCGCCGGGGCCAAACTGCAGCTGGGCGAAGTTGGCTCCCTCGCGCAGGATAGCCATGTCGGCCGAGTTGAGGCAAATCTGCTGGTTATACTCGGCAGCCGAGCTGTTGTTTGGGAAAGTCACCTTAGTGGTGCTCTCACCTGCGTAGCACATGAGAATGTTCGATTGAATGCCGAGGGGGAGGCTGAGGGTGCCAAACACGGGGTTGTTGGTGGCCTGTACGAGCACACCGGTGATGAGCTTGTTGAGGCGCTGGTTGATGCGCTCGGTCATGCCGAGCAGCGACTGCACCTGGGTCTCAACAGCCGAGATGCGGCCGGCAAGAGCGTCATACTTGGTGTTGAGGGTCTCAAGACCCTGCTCATTGGCGGCGATGCGCAGCAGGGCTGCGTCGAGGTCGGCCTGGCTGGCCTTGCCACTGAGGGCTGTCAAGATGTCGGCAATCTGCTGGTTGTATACGGCGATAAGGTCGTCGATGCGGCTGTTCACGCCGGCAACTGCGGTCTGGAGGTTGGTGATGTCGCCGTTGATATTGGTGATAGAGTTGTTGATGTTGGTGATGGCGTCGTTGATGCCATTGATGGCATTTGTCACGTCGCTCACAGCATTGTTGAGCTGAGTCTTGAGGTCGTTGATCTCGTTCTGGAGAGCATCAATCTTGGTCTGGATCTTAGTCTCAAGATTGCTGATTGCAGCGGCAAGGTCGTCGTTGTTGGGATAGTTGTTGGCAATGAAAGTCTTGTAGTCGGCCAGGGCATCCTCAAGAGCCTTGATGCTGTTTTCGTTGCGCTGTGCCCAGTCGTAGGCGTCCACGCCCTTCTGGATATCGGGCTTGAGGCCGTCGAGCTCATTCTTGAGATTATCGAGATTAGTCTCAAGAGCATCGATGCGGAGGCCGTGAGCGTCGATCTGCTGCTGGAGGCTCGAAATGAGCTGGGTCACATAGTCCTGATATTCCTCGAAGTCGGCCTTGTTCACATAATTCTCCTCAAGGACCTGGATGCGGTTCTCAAGTGTGGTGATCTGGCCCTGGAGGTCGTTCTTGATGTTCTCGATGTTCACATTGACATTGTAGATAAGGCCGGTCACATAATCAATAACCTCCTGGAGGGTGTAGTTTGTGGTCTCACCGGTAGAGGGGTTGGTGACAGTGATGTTGCCCTGAGTGCCCTGAGTGCCGAAGCCGAGGCCTTCAAGGATGGCCTGAATCTGTTGGATTGCAGCAGTGTTGTTGCTGATATTGGCGTTTGCTGTCGCAATGGCGCCCTCGATAGTAGCGAGCTGATTGATTACTTCAGCTTGCCAATTCTCAAGAGCCTTCACGCGGGCCTCAAGAGCATCAACCACAGACTTGTCGGCCTTTTTGTCGATGGCGGCCTTCAGGTCGGCCTGAGCCTTGGCAAGGTCGGCAGTGAGCTTGTCGAGTTCAGCCTTGCACTCTTTCTTGCACTGGGCAAGGTCCTCATCGTGAGCCTTCTTCAGGTCATCAAGAGCTTTCTGAAGAGTGTTCACCTTGTTCTCAAGCTCAGCACGAAGCGAGCTTTCAGTCTGTGCAATCATGTCCTCGTTAGTGTCCTTACAAGAACTGAATGCGCCTGCACTCACCAGCGCAATGGCGAGGGCAAGTAATCCGTTGAGTAATTTTCTTTTCATCTCTATTGATTTGAAATTAGTAAATATGTTTTGTTTTTTTCATCGTTGTTCTTGAGGCAGATGGCACGCTTTCATTCAGTCGCATGAAATGCTAATTCCCAATTTCGGCACACATTAATTAATCACATGGTCAATTAATAGTTGATAATCACATAACGCATGTAAGACTTAGGACCACAATTCCTAAAGCATACTATCTACCAATACTATACATTTACTGAAATATAACTTTGCAAAGCTATATATCTTTTACGAAATACACAAACTTTTTGTTTGTTTTTTTTCAAAAAACACATCTATTTTCCCACATTTCCCCCACATCATCTCACCGACTGCATGTCGACAAGGCGCTTGTAGTATCCGCCCAGGGCTATCAGCTCGTCGTGGGTGCCGCGCTCCACGATGCGCCCCTCGTGCATCACGCAGATGAGCGAGGCATTGCGAATTGTGGAGAGACGGTGGGCTATTACCAGGGTGGTGCGGTCGCGCATGAGGCGGTCGAGGGCCTCCTGCACCAAGCGCTCGCTCTCGGTGTCGAGGGCCGAGGTTGCCTCATCGAGGATAAGCACTGAGGGGTTCTTGAGGATGGCTCGGGCGATGCTGATGCGCTGTCGCTGTCCGCCCGAGAGCTTGCAGCCGCGGTCGCCTATGTTGGTGTCGAAGCCATGCTCCGAGGCCATGATGAAGTCGTAGGCATTGGCCACGCGGGCGGCGTTCTCCACCTGCTCCATGGTTGCGTTGTCCACGCCGAAGGTGATGTTGTTGTAGAAAGTGTCGTTGAAGAGTATGGCCTCCTGGTTCACGTTGCCCATGAGTGAGCGCAGGTCGTGCACCGAGAAGTCGCGAATGTCGGTCCCGCCGATGGTGATTTGCCCCTCCTCCACGTCGTAGAAGCGCGGCAGCAAGTCGGCAAGCGTGGATTTTCCCGAGCCCGACTGGCCCACCAGCGCCACGGTGCTGCCAAAGGGAATGTCGACCGACACATCGTCGATCACCCACTCCTGGCCGTAGCGGAAGCGCACGTTGCGGTAGCTTATGTCGCTCTTGAAGTCAACCAAGGGCTTTGGGCTGGCGGGATCCTTGATGGGGTTGTCGGCGCTGAGAATCTTATCCACGCGCTCCATCGAGGCAAGGCCCTTCTGTATGGAGTAGGTTGCCTTCGAGAGGTCCTTGGCGGGATTGATGATGCTGTAGAAAATCACCATGTAGTAGATGAACGAGGCAGCGTTGATTGAGCTGTTGCCGGTGAGAATCAGCGTTCCGCCAAACCACAGCACTATGGCGATTGTCACCGTGCCAAGGAACTCGCTCATGGGGTGGGCAAGGTCGTGGCGGCGGTTGATGCGGCACGAAATCTTGAAGAACTTCTCGTTCTCGGCATTGAAGCGGCGGCGCACCTTCTCCTCGGCGTTGAAGGCCTTGATGATGCGCAGCCCGCCCAGCGTCTCCTCAATGTTGGAGAGCAGCACGCCCCACTGCGTCTGCCCCTCGAGAGAGGCTCGCTTGAGCCGCTTGCCCACCTTGCCCATCACCGTGCCGGCAATGGGGAGCAGGACGAACACAAACACCGTGAGCTGCCAGCTCACCACAATCATCATGGTGAGGCACACCACAATCATAATCGGGTTCTTGAACATCATGTCGAGCGACGCCATGATGGAGTTCTCAATCTCGGTCACGTCGCCGCTCATGCGCGCCATCACGTCGCCCTTGCGCTCGCTCGAGAAGAAGCCCATGGGCAGGCTGGTGATCTTGTCGTAGATGAAATTGCGCAGGTCGCGCACAATGCCGGCCCGAATAGGCACTATGAAGTAGGCGCTCAGGTAGGCCGACCCCGTCTTGAGCAGCGTGAGCACTATGAGCAGCACCGCCAGCGCCGCCAGCGCCGCCGACTGCCCATACTCGTCGATAATCACCTGCGTGTAGTAGTAGAAATTGTTGATTACCACATCCTTCACCGAGCCGGCTCCCCAGGGCATGAGCTCATAGGAGCCCTCATGAATCCTGAAGAGCATCTCAAGGATAGGAATGATAATGGCAAACGAGAACAGCGTGAGAAACGCCGCCAGCATATTAAAGGTGATGTTGAGAAACAGGTATTTCTTGTAGGGCGGAACAAAGCGCCTCAAAATCTTCAGGAACTCCTTCATAATCTTTACTCTGCATTTTTTTTGCAAAGATAGTGCAAATCGAGCGCAAAAGCAACAAGCTTGCTTGATTGCTTTTATTATGAGGATGCAGCGGCCGCTTTGTGGTGCACATAGAAATCAGCGAAAACAAGGATGCCACATCTGTTTTCGCTGATTCTTCAAAATATGGATTGCTGAACGCAGAGTGGGACTCACTCGGCGTACATCGCAAAGTCGCCTGTGTTCTCAGCGGCAACGCTGTCGGTGGTCATAGCACGGTCGGGATAATAATAAGAGTCGCCCGCCTTTACAGCGGGTTGCGACGAGCCACATGCAAGAATCATTCCCATAAAAGCTATGAATGCAACCAATGCTATTGCATGTTTAAGTTGTGACTTCTTTGAAAGCATAATAAGATATAGATTAAAAGTATTATAAAATAAGCTGAAATATCGTAAGGGCAGAATGTGCCCGGCACCAGTCGCACAAGCTGAAACAGCTCGTGCACCGGCCCCGAAAGGCACGAGAGCACTGTGACCATGTGCAGTCCACCTCTTTTGCCAAACTCAAAAGGTGACTGGAAGCACAGTAAGGCGGCATACCAAAGCGCATCGGGGAGCGTGTAGAGCACCCAAGTGGGCAACAACGGTTTTACCGAAAGCACCCGGGGGCACAGAGTGGGAATACCGCCAAAAATGTCGCCCGGGCGGACGAAAACATACAAGGCCCCACCTGTGAGAATCAGCAATGTGCCTAAGAAATACCGCCCGAAGATGTGCCGCCACATAGCACATTTGCATTGCATAAGCCCATCTTGTTCGTTAGAGGGGGTTGTTGATGCGCCAGATGTTGAACTTGCGGTCTATGTTGGCTCGCGAAGAAATGAAGTAGATAAATTTTCCATCTTTCGACCACACCGGACTGCAATCCACCTCCGGGTGATAAGTAATCTGGGTGAGGCCTGTGCCATCAATCTTTGCGGCATAAATGTCGGTGTTCCACTTCTTGGAGATGCTCGAGTAGGAGTTTCCTACGCAAAGGAACCACTCCCCATCGGGAGAAATGTCGGGGTCGGAGAACCCTTTCTCAGCGTCGGAGAGAAGAATCGATTCATTTCCGTTTTCAAGGTCAATCAGCCAAATCTCGCTGTTGCCTTTCAGCGAATTGCGCACGCAAAGAATCTTGCTGTTGCTGTCGCCAACAGGGCGTGGGCTGTAGCCACGGGTGCAGTTGGTGAGCTCGCCGGTGTTGACATTGAGCATCCATATCGAGGGGCCTGTGCCGTCGAAACGGGTGAAATAAAGAATCGAGCCGTCTTTGGTGAGTGCCGGATGCCAGTCGTTGTTGTTGGTGGTGAGCTGACGCACAAGGCTTCCCTTGTTGGCATCGGTGCCGCCTATAGAGCTGTTGCTGCCGGTGTTGTCGTTGAAATAAAGAATGTTGTTGCTGCCCCAGTCCACGGTCTGTGCACGGCGGAAAGTGCGTTGCGTTGAGGATCCGCCCGCCGTTGCCTTGCGCACCATCACATTGCAGGCGTCATCTACGATGCTTATGTAGGCAAGAGATTTGCCATCATGAGAAGTGGCGAGGCGGTGTCCTGTGTCCCACACTAGGCCTTTTCCACCGCCACAACTGCTTTTCGCCCAGTTGGTTGTAATCACACCTTCTTTGTTTCCGATAACCGGGTTTTGTGTCTCATCTGAGATCTTTGTGAGTTGCAGACCTTGTTCCTGTGGTGTGGACGACTCAAGGTAAACGATTTGCTTTGATGATTTGCACGACGTCATCAATCCCACTACTAAAATGCTGATGATTAGAAGTGTTTTTTTCATAAAATCAATAAAAATAAGCCCCGACCGACTCCCAAATTCGGGATTATTACTATAAAAAAGCGTGAGAGCCATTACTTGTTGCTCATTCCGCTATCAGAGGCTCTGGTATTGCCCATCTCAGTAGAACGAGCAAACTTGCAGAAGCCTCACGCAAAATATGCTATACACCATTTGCCTGTGCTCACGCACTTGCAGCCGGTGAAACTAACATATTCAGCATAAGCCATCTACTGCTTGCTGTATTCTCGACTGAGATTGAAATTTACCAGATTTCTGATAGCCAAGAAAGAGCGTAGAGTAAACGCTTTTATCTATTTTCTATTATTTCGGGTCGAGCCTCTTGCTCGCCCACAGCCTGCCCACCCACATTCCCACTTTTGCACTGTTCCTGCTATGGGAGCAATGACCGTGGCTTCTGCGAATTAGTCGGCACGGCAAATTTACCAATTATTTTCTTATCTTCAAAATTTTTTTTTACACTTATTAATCACGAGAATAATTAGTTAATATTTTTTATTTGCATTGGTTGCAAATGAGCGTGGTCGAATCATGATTAATGTGTAAGACGGCATTACTGCCTCATGTTAAAAAGGATTGCAAAGTGGCTGGAGGGTGCGTCCCTACATAAGTGATTGTTTTCCCATTTTGACACACCCTCTATTGCCCTTTTGATGCACCTTGCTGCCGGTGGGGGATGGTGCAAAAAAAAGGATGCCTCCCGGCGTGGGGAAGCATCCTGTGCTATTTGTTATCGGGGTAATTCCGCAAGGGTGGGAATTAGCCGTTAACTTTCTTCATGTGTGCGATGAGCTCGAGAACCTTGTTAGAGTAACCGATCTCGTTGTCATACCAAGAAACAACCTTTACGAAAGTGTCGGTCAAAGCGATACCGGCCTTAGCGTCGAAGATTGAAGTGCGAGTGTCGCCGAGGAAGTCGCTCGATACAACTGCGTCCTCAGTGTAGCCAAGTACACCCTTGAGCTCACCCTCCGAAGCCTCCTTCATTGCGGCGCAGATCTCAGCGTAAGTAGCAGGCTTAGCGAGGTTAACGGTGAGGTCAACTACCGATACGTCGAGAGTGGGGACACGCATTGCCATACCGGTGAGCTTGCCGTTGAGCTCAGGAATTACCTTACCTACAGCCTTGGCAGCGCCGGTCGACGACGGGATGATGTTGCCCGAAGCAGCACGGCCACCGCGCCAGTCCTTCATCGACGGACCGTCGACAGTCTTCTGAGTGGCAGTAGTAGAGTGAACGGTAGTCATAAGGCCGTCGGTGATACCAAACTTGTCGTTGAGCACCTTAGCGATAGGAGCCAAGCAGTTGGTGGTGCAAGAAGCGTTGGAAACAAACTGAGTGCCCTTCACATACTTGTCGAAGTTTACACCGCAAACAAACATAGGAGTAGCGTCCTTTGAGGGAGCCGACATAACAACATACTTAGCACCGGCCTCGATGTGGGCCTGAGCCTTCTCCTGAGTCAAGAAAAGACCTGTAGATTCAACAACATACTCAGCCTCTACCTCGTTCCACTTCAGGTCGGCAGGATTGCGCTCTGCAGTGACGCGAATCTTCTGGCCGTTAACGATAAGCTGGCTGTTCTCAACATCGGCCTCGATAGTACCCTCGAAAGCACCGTGCATTGTGTCATACTTCAGCATGTAAGCCAGGTAGTCAACCGGGCAAAGGTCGTTAATACCTACAATCTGGATGTCATCTCTGTTCTGAGCTGCACGGAAAACGAAACGTCCGATACGTCCGAAACCATTAATACCTACTTTAATCATTTTGCTTAAAAATTTTTATTTGGTTAAAATTGTTCCAAAATCGCCAAAGCTTGGCAAGCCTTGCTTTCACACCGCAAAATTAATACTTTTTTTTCAAATTAAGCATAGCAAAATGCCGAAAAATAGTGGAAAAATTTCCTTAATTATTGATAATTTCACAGTTGTGTGATGAAAAGGCGGGCCGGGCGCTGATTCACAGCTCGTTTATCAGCTTCCCACGAGCTTCATCACCGGGGTGTGGCGTAGGATGAGGGGCTGGAGTCACAAGAAATACAGGATTACTATAGTTACTATTAATCCGGTATTTATGCTACCCCCCTCTTACCTTCCCACTATCAATCAGTGATTCAATGTTCCGGCATTCACCACCGGCTGTGCCGACTCGTCGGAGCACAGCACCACGAGCAGGTTGCTCACCATGGCGGCTCGCTTGTCGTCGTCGAGCTCTATCTGCTCATCGGCGAGCTTGTCGAGGGCGAGCTTCACCATGCTCACCGCGCCTTCCACTATCTTCTCCCTGGCCGACACCACTGCGGCGGCCTGCTGGCGGCGCAGCATGGCGGCGGCAATCTCGGGGGCGTAGGCGAGGTAGTTGAGGCGGGCCTCCACCACTTCAATTCCTGCCATGGCGAGGCGCTCATTGAGCTTGTGCTCGAGCTGCACGTTGATTTCGTCGCCTCCCGAGCGCAGCGTGAGCTCGTCTTTCTCCAGCTGTGAGGAGTCGCAGGTGTCGTCGTAGGCATATTGCCCGGCCACCTCGCGCAGCGCGGCGTCGCTCTGAATGCGCACAAACTTCTGCAGCTCGTTCATGCGGGCCTTGGCCGACGTGAGCTCGGCGCTCTGGGCATCGACCTCAAACATGGCCTTGTAGGCGTCCTTCAGCTTCCACACCATCACCAGGCCTATCATTATGGGGTTGCCCACCTTGTCGTTCACCTTGATAGGCTCCACGTCGAGGTTGCGGGCACGCAGGGTGAGCTTCTTGGTGGAGAGGAATGGGTTGGTCCAGAAGAAGCCGTTCTTGGTGTAGGTGCCCACATAGCGGCCGAAGAACACCATCACATAAATCTCGTTTGGCTCAAGCATGCCGAAGCCGCACAGGAATATGAGGTTCGCTATGATCATCGCCGCTCCGCCGGCATGCCACCAGCCGCAGTCGGTCGTCGCGCCTTGGTAGAACATCCATGCGCTCGCGCCTATCAGTGCGAAAAACAGTACCAGCGCTACAAATCCATTCAAGATGAATCCCTTGAAATCTCTTTCTTTTGTAGTTTCCATAATCCTATAATACGTTTAGTTCATAATAATATTATTTTAATATCACAAAGTAACGTAAAAATCCCTGTCGCGAAAAGCGTTTTAACACCCATTAACCCACCTTTCCGGGTCACTGAAAAAGGTCGTAGAGAGTGATGTCGTTTTGCAGCATGTTGTGGTCGGCATTGTGAGCTACGCCAAGAGTGGTAATCATAGATTATGCTTCTTAGTTGTTGGTATCCAAGTTGTTGTGGCACTGCGAATGTGGCTATATTTTGGTGAAAGAAAGAAGAAAAAGTGGAAAAATCTTCAGCGGCACCGACGGAATTAATGGAAATTCGTAGAGTGTCGCTGAAGATTTTTCTTGAAATTCGTTAGGTGGCCGTAGCCGCTGCCGGGTGTTATTTCGCCTGCTTCTTGAGCAGGTCGCGTATTTCGGTGAGCAGCTTCTCCTCGGCGCTTGGCTCGGGGGCAGGTGCCGGAGCGGGCTTCTCCTCCTCCTTCTTGCGCGAGAGCTTGCCGATGAGGCGAATGAGGAGGAACACCGAGAAGGCGATGATGAGGAAGTCGAAAGTCACCTGCAGGAAGTTGCCATAGTTGAGCGTTACGGCATCGGCAGCCTCCTGAATGATGTTGCCGGCCTCGTCCTTGATTTCGGGCACGGCGTCTTTCATGGTGAATTTCAGGTCGGTGAAGTTCACGCCGCCCACCAGCAGTCCGATGGGAGGCATAATCACATCGGCTACTACCGACGACACAATCTTGCCGAAAGCGCCACCAATGATTACACCGACTGCCATATCGAGCACATTGCCCTTCATGGCGAAATTCTTGAAGTCGTTAAGGAATTTGTTTGCCATAATAATTAAAAAGATATTGATATATTAATAAAAACTCTGCCCGGAGTCGCCCCCTCACCTCTTACCTCTCCACTATACATTAAACTCCTGCTTCAGGCGGTCGACGTAGTCGAGCTTCTCCCAGGTGAACAGCTCCACGGTGATGGTCTTGTTGCCCTCATATTTCGAGCGGAACTCCTTTACCACGGTGCGCGGAGCGCGGCCCACGTGGCCATAGGCGGCAGTCTCCTCATATATCGGGTTGCGGAGCTTCAGGCGGTGCTCAATGGCATTGGGGCGCATGTCGAAGATGTCGTTGAGCTTGGCGGCAATCTCGGCGTCGCTCATCGCCACGTGCGCAGTGCCATAGGTGTTCACGCACAGGCTCACCGGGCGGGCCACACCAATGGCGTAGGCCACCTGCACAAGCACCTCATCGGCAATGCCGGCAGCCACCACATTCTTGGCGATGTGGCGTGCGGCATAGGCAGCCGAGCGGTCGACCTTCGAGGGGTCCTTGCCCGAGAAAGCGCCACCGCCGTGAGCACCCTTGCCACCATAGGTGTCCACGATAATCTTGCGGCCGGTGAGGCCCGTGTCGCCGTGCGGGCCGCCAATCACAAACTTGCCCGTGGGGTTCACGTGGAGGATAAGGCGGTCGTCGATCATCGCCTTTATGCCGTCGGGGAGCTTGGCCACTACGCGCGGCAGCAGAATGTCGCGCACGTCGCTGTAGATGCGGTTGAGCATCTCGCGGTCGGCAGCATCTTGCGCGGCCTGAGAGTCGTCGGCGGGAGCCACAAACTCATCGTGCTGCGTGCTTATCACAATAGTGTGTATGCGCACCGGGTGGTTCTGCCCGTCATATTCCACAGTAACCTGGCTCTTCGAGTCGGGGCGCAGGTAGGTCATCACCTTGCCCTCGCGGCGTATGGCGCTCAGCTCGCGCAGCAGCATGTGCGAGAGGTCGAGCGAGAGCGGCATGTAGTTGGAAGTCTCATTGCAGGCATAGCCAAACATCATTCCCTGGTCGCCCGCGCCCTGGTCCTCGGCCACGGCACGCTCCACGCCTCGGTTGATGTCCTGCGACTGCTCATGCAGGGCCGAGAGCACGCCACACGACTCAGCGTCGAATTTCAGCTCGCTGCGCGTGTAGCCAATGCGGCCTATCACGCCACGGGTCACCTCCATGAGATCTACATAGGCATCACTCTTCACCTCGCCGGCCACAATCACCTGGCCCGTGGTGACGAGCGTCTCGCAGGCCACCTTCGACTGCGGGTCGTAGGCCAGGAAACGGTCGAGAATTGCATCACTAATCTGGTCGGCCACCTTGTCGGGGTGACCCTCCGAAACCGATTCGGAAGTGAATAAATAGTTCATTTTTCCAATTTTTTTTGAAAGTGGAAAAAGCTTCAGCAACGGTCCTCAAAAATGTTGATTTCACTCCATCCTTCGTCGCCGGCACAAATGGGGAAGTAGCCTTATGAGCTACCCGGTGGCGACTGTCGCTCCACGAGCACACACTTCTATGGAAAGAAGGAGACAGGAACGCAGTTTTAGCATTTTTTTATGTGGTTGCAAGCAGCCAAATTTTTCCACAAAGTTAATAAAAAAGTTTTTTGCGACTGCAAAGTTACAAACCCTCCCCCACACTACCAAATTTTCCCACAAATATTTTTCAGCATACCCACGGCGGGCGCGAAATTCGGTTTGATGATATTCTCATGTAGGGACGCACCCTGGTGCGTCCGCCAACACTCACTTTTCCTATCGCTTGATTATGAGGCTGTAACGCGGACGCACCAGGGTGCGTCCCTACATAAGTGGTTATTTTCCCATTTTGATACAACCCAAACTGGGCTATAAGCAGTGGGCTATGAGCCTAACCTGCAAAAAGCCGGTATTTAGCCCATAGCCCAAAAAGCTCATAGCCAATAAATGCTTAATAGCGCACGCGGGGAGTGATGATGGAGGTAGTGTCGGCAGCGATGGTGT
>CAMGFF010000011.1 GCA_946055125.1 uncultured Prevotellaceae bacterium
GGAGGGCATCACCTGCCGCGCCTTTGCCACCGACCTCCTTGCCTCGCTCACCGCCATAGGCCACACCACAGGCAATGAAGCTTTGCTCGGCACTCGCGTCCACCTCTTCCTCGACCACCAGGTGTTCTCGCTCAGTGAGGGCGATGTGTTGCTGCTCCAGGCACACTTTGAGCTAATCGCCAACATGGGGAACCCCTGTGAATTCGACTACCGCACCTACATGGCTCGTCGTGGCTGTTTCCTCACCGCATCGCTCACCGAGCGCGACTACCGCATCACCCCTTGCCACAACGATGATTTTTTCTCACTGTCGCTCCATGCTCGCCGCAGCCTGGTCAACCTGGTGCTCAATTCCTCGCTCTCGGTCGATGCCAAGCACCTGGTGTGCATTGCCATTCTTGGCGACACATCGATGATTTCGGCCCGCACGCGCACCACATTCTCCCACGCCGGCATCGCACACACCCTCGCCATCAGCGGACTGCACACGGGCATCATTTTCGCCCTGCTCTCGCTCCTGCTCAGTCCACTCGACCGCCTGCGTCTGCGCCCGCTGCGATATGCGCTCACAGTGGCTGCAATGGCGGCATTCCTGTTTGTCACCGGAATGTCGGCCTCGGCGGTCCGCGCCACCATCATGGCTTGCATGGCCATTATTGCCACCGCCTCGCAGCGCACCGGCAGCAGCCTCAATGCGCTGTGCCTCGCCGCAATTCTCATTCTGGCTTTCAGCCCAATGACAATTTTTAATGTGGGATTTCAGCTCAGCTTTGCCGCCGTAGCTGCCATTCTGCTCCTCGCCTCTAAGTTCAACAGTGTGTCGCAGCGGCGCCGGCTGGCTTTCACCCTGGTGTCGTGGGTTCTGGTCACTCTCATCGCCAATCTTGGCTGTGCCGTGATTTCGGCCTACTATTTCCACACACTGCCGCTGCTCTCAGTGTGCGCCAATCTCGTGGTGGTGCCGCTGCTGCCGCTCTTTGTGGCCACAGGGCTGGTGGCTATTCTCGGCCTGTCGCTCGGCGTGCAGCTCACCGAGGTGAATTACTTGCTCGAATGGCTCGTGAGCCTCTTTCACAGCACTGCCTCAGCCGCCTCACAGCTGCCTTTCGGCTACATCGACAACCTCTATGTGCCGCTCCCCACCGTGCTGCTCTACTATCTTGCCTTTGCACTTGCTGTGGCTTGCGTCTACCGCCGCTCTTTCGCTTCTTTTATGGGCTTCCTTGCTGCCTGCATAGCCATTGCCGCGAGCATGGCCGTCGAAGCCGCAATGACTCCGCGCGAGGGACTGGTGGTGCTCAACTCACGCAATTCCACCCCGGTGATTCACTTCGTCGGTGGCCATGCCACGGTGTGGTGCACCGACCGCACTCTCACAGTCGAGGAAATACGCGCTGCCTATGCTCCTTTCCTCGCAAAACACCGCATCAACGAAATCTCGATTGCCCCGTCCGGCCCTCCTGCCACATCGCCCACGCAAATGGCGCTCTCGGCGTCGCGAGTGATGTGTGGCAAGCGCATAGTAATGGCTTCCTCAACCCCCATGCGCTATCTCCACGCCGGGCAGCCCATAGCCTGCGACTACCTCATTATCACCAGCCGATACTATGGCCCGGTCGCCGACCTACTGCATGCTTTCGCTCCGAAAACAATCGTCATTTCCGGCGCACTCTTCTCCGACCGACTCCCGGCTCTCAACGCCCGGCTTCAGGCTCTGCCTCAATCCATTCACGTTCACATGCTTTCCACCGCCGGCGCTCTTTGCCCTTAATTGCCACTACTATTTGCACGTCTTGCCTGGCAGCAGGAGGGATAGCAGCGTGCTGTGGGAGGTCGGTCGTCACTTTATTGTTATCGTGGCACCTGCCGAGTGGGCGGCGATTTGCGGCGCCATCTGGCTCTGTATTGAAGCCACTCCCACATTGTAGGTGCCGGTGGCAGTGGCGTGAACGTCGTAGGTGATCACGTGCGTGCCTTTGGGCAGATAGTGGAAGAAGAGGCGGGTTGCGTCGTTCTTCACTTCCTGGTAGAAGCCAGTGCCGTCGAGGTAGCGGTAGGAGGAGAGCTGCTCCACCGGCTCGCAGCAGGCGGCACGCTCATCGTGGAGGGTGACATATTGCAAGTCGCGCGAGTTCTTTATCACGAAGCGCACCTGCAGGCGGTCGCCCACACTCACCTCATCGGCCTTCACAAGCTCATTGCCGCGTGCTATGAAAATCTCCTTGGTGATTTGCAGCTCATCGACCTTGGCTGCCTTTACGGCCGTCATAGGTGCGGCATACTGGCAGTAGAGAGCGCCCCAGGCGGGACTGTTGCCCTCGCGTGCAATGTGCATCACGGCGCGGGAAGCCTCATCGACGGTGAGCGAGCGCTTCACATAGCCAAGGAAGCGGTCGGCATCGCCAGTGGCAAATTCGTTGCCGGCCACTGTGATTCGGGCAGGCTCCTGCTTGCCGAGCCACTTGCTGCCGCTTGAGAGAATGGCGTGGATTGCCGCGCTTGCCATGCTCGAGCCGCCCCAGTCGTTGGCTTGCTTGTCGAGAAGCACCCACTTGCGAATGAGGTCGATGTCGGCCGACTGAGGCTCAATCTCGGCAAAAGCCGAGAGCATGGTGGTGGTGAGGGCCGTAGTGCTGTAGAAGCGGTCCCAGCCAATTCGCAGGTTGTCCCAGTACATTCCGGTGGTGGGCTTTGTGACAGCAAACTCGCGCAGCGAGGCGAGGATTCTTGCAGCAGTGGCCTTGTCGCCATTGCGGTGCAGAGCCATGGCAAAATAGGCCTTGGCGGGCAGCGACAAGCCCTTCCAGCCTGTGCTCATGGCAGCGAGGGCCTTGCTGTGCAGCGGCTTCATGGTGGCGAGAATTTCCACATCGCGATAGAGCGAGCGGGTATATACGTAGTCGCTCAGCGAGGCGTAGTCGCGATTATCCTTCAGCTCATTGAAGAGGCGCAGTTGCTCGGCATCATAGTAGGCGAGGGCACGGCGCAACATTCCGTTAAGCTCGCTGTCGGCCGGCAGGTAGCCTAATTGCCGCACCTCACCAAGCAGCTGGAGAATGGTGTGAGTGGCGAAGAACGATGAGGAGCAGTTGCGGTAGGTAACCCAGGTGAATCCGCCGTCGGTCATCTGCATCTCGGCGAGTCGCTTGGTGAGCTTCGCGAGGCGTGTGCCGCTCTCGGCATCATCAAATAGTCGGGAGATGGAGTGCATGCGCAGCGTCTGGCGGTCGGCTTCGCGCAGCCACGGCGAGGCGAGGAGAGTGCCAATTTTCAGTTCGCCATTCCGGGCAAGGGCCGACACCAGCGTGGAGTCGGCCTCGTGGGCGCACCAGTAGTCGATAGCCTCGCGAATCTCGGGCGAGGCAGTGGCAATGCCGCGAGCCACGAGCAGGGCATAGAGCGAGTGGGCAATGGCGGTGGAAGAAATATCATCGTCGTCGCCGGCAAGCGAGGGCAGGGCAGTGACACACTGCCACACCGGGTTGTCGCAATACTCGAGCGTGACGCGGCCATTCTTGGCAAACTCCGGCAGACGCAGCTCGAAATCCTTCACCGACGCATCGATGAAGAAAGGCAGGGTCTCTACCACGGGCGACACCGAGGGCAGAATGGCGAGAGGATGCTGCTCGCCGTCGGCAAAGTGCTCGGTGGCGGCTTTCACGCGGTAGCCCACACAGGCAATGCCGGCAGGCACGGTCCAGTCGATTGTCACAGCCTTGGTTTCGCGGGCGGCGAGGGTTACGTCCACCTTGCGAGAGGCAAGAATCTCATTGTCGGCAAGGTTGAAAATCTCCACCACGGTGGTGCAGTGCTGAGTGGAGTCGGTGGCATTCATCACGCTTGTCGCTATCTGTGCCACGTCGCCCTCGCGCACGAAGCGTGGCATATTGGCACGCACCATCACCGGCTTGGAGGTCATCACCTCCTTCACGATGCGTGCGGTGTGGAGGTCGGCGGTGAACGCCACGGCCTGCACAATCCATGTGGTGCAGAATTGCGGCGCGGTGAAGTCGATGAATATGTTTCCCTCGGCATCGGTGCGCAGCGAGGGCTGCCACAGAGCTGTTGCCACATCGGCAGTGCGTAGCTCCACGTTGCGTAGCTTCTCCTCGGTGGCCATCGAGGTGGCGGATGAGCCGGTATCAATCACCAGGCTTTCCTCTTCTTCCATTGCCGCTTCGGGGGCAGCCATGGACAAGTTGCCTACTATGATGGGGCTGGAATCATCGTCGGTTGAGGCTTTCGACATCATCGCCATCGGCATCACACCATAGCGGTAAGAGCGGCGGTAGGTGGGATAGAAGATATTCACGCCGTAGGTGTAAAGCTCGGGCTGCTCAATGCTCACATCTTTCAGCGCCAAATAGGAAACTGCCTTGGAGAAAGAGGCGTGGGCTGTGTTCCAGTTGCTGATGCGCGACCACGCCACATCGCGGTGGGCTACAGCGGGATTGAGGCTCCAGTCGTTGCCTGCAATCTGCGTGATTGCCTTGTCCATCATCTCAAGAATCATCGCGCCTTGCACCAGGTTGCCACGAGCATCGACGAGCTGCAGCGACCATCGCTCCTTGGCTCCCGGCACCAGGTTGTCGCGGAACACCACGGGCTTTATCGTGATGTCGTGCGGGCGGTATTTCGAGGCGTGGCGAAAGTTGCGGCTGTAGGCCTTGCCATTGTGCACGGTGATGAAAGTAAGGTCGATAAATTCATTCTCCTCACTCGGAATGTCGAAGGAGAGGCGGTGCAGGCCAGGCTTGAACGTGAGCCAGCCATCGCGCAGCACCTTCTTCGAGGTGGCGGCGATGCAATAGATGTGGCTGTCGGCATTGCTGTTGCCCAAGAGGAGGGTGAGGCGGTTGTTGTCATCCACCTGGTTCTCACACTCGGGAATCCACAGCGGCGACTCCACGGGCGGCAGGGCGTCGGTGGGCCGGAACAACACGCACTTCGTGGTGAGCTCGGCTCCATGAGGCCCGGTGATGCGCAGCGAGTATTCACCCGACTTTATATTCTTGGCACCGGCAATAACAGGCTTCGACGAGGCGAATGTGCCGGTGGCTGCCACCATTCCGGCAGCGTCGGTGAGGGTGTAGTGGCACTCCACGCTTGCGGCTGCTTCGGTGCAGCGCACCTCAATGGGGAGCAGTATTTCTTTCTCGGCATTGAAGACCATTGCGCCGCGTCCCTCGATAGTGCAGAACTGGCTTGTGCGGAACGCTGCCGAGGCCGACTGCGACTCTCCGGCCGCCGAGGTTATATCAATATCGACCACATATTGCGAGCGGAAAAACTCGCTTTCGTCCTCTTGAAGCAAGGCAGAGGGAATGGTGATGGCAAAGGTGCCGTCGGGCGCAGTGGTGGCGCTGAAGGTCTTGATGGGAGTGTTATCGGCTGAAATGCGCCACCACCACGACCACTCTTGCAGCGACAGCCTGGCCTCGATGCGTGCACCGCCCACAGGCATGCCGGTGAGGGTGGCGGCACGGCCGGTGACCACGGCATCCTTGCCGCGCTCAAAGTAGTCGGGCGAAGTGATGTCGATGGCGAAAGTGGGCACCTTGTAGTCGCTCACCTCAATGCTTTTCACAGCTAAGTGACCCACCTCTATTTCGAAAGAGCCATTCATGCGGTCGCGCGGCACGGTGAACGAGCCATGGGCGCGGCCAAACTCGTCGGTCGTAACCTTGCAGGAGTCGATTGGCTCGCTATTGGAGTCGCTGAATGTCACATCAAGCACTTTCCCGGCAAGCACGCCATGCGAGCCATTGCTGCCGACGTTGTGATACACTACAGCCCACTTCACCGTGTCGCCGGGGTGATACACCGGAAGGTCGGTGAAAATATCCACATCTTCGCCGGCATGGTCATAGTTCTTGCCGAAGTTCACGCTCATGCCGGTGAGGTGGTCGGCTCCGCGAGAGGCTGCCACATCGACTGTGGAGTAGCGTATATTCTTCAGCTGCTTCTTCACGAGCAGCACCGAGCCGTCGCCGTCGGTGGTGAACGACTCACCATTGTCCTTCACCGTAATTGTCACGCCGCTCAGTGGCTTTCCCGATCGTGAATCCACGGCCAGCACACGCGCCTCGTCCTCGCGCGAGGAGGCGGTGAAGAGCATGATGTCGCTCACGATGAAGTCCTGAAGCGAGTAGCGCGAGATTTTCGTGAGTTTCTCATATATGGTGGGTCCCGACTTCGTGTCGGGGTCGCAATACACGATGTAGCGGCCGCAAGGCAGGGCGGGAAGATCCACGCGCAGGGTGTCGGCAAAAGGCACGGTGCCCTCGCAGTGCACGCTCTTGTAGCGGCGAATGGGGAGATCTTTCCACTTGCCGCGGAAGGAGTAGGCATCGGTCACATCGTCGGGCAGCTGGAGAACATACACGGTGAAGTCGGTGGCGTTCTTCACCTTGCACTCGATGGTGATGGGCGAGGTGGTGGAGAAGCGATCAGCAAACTCCACGTCGACCACACGAGTGGTGAGGCCGAGCATCAAGCGCTTCACATTGTCGGCAAAGATCGACTTGGGGTAACTTGCGAGGAACTGCGAGTATTCCCGGTATTGCTCCTTGTCGCTGAGCGAGGCAACGCCGTCGATGGCGAGGAAAGCCAGGTCGGTGCGGCCGATATAGCTGCGATACACCTCAAGCTGCTGCTTTAGGCTTTTGCCGTAGGTTAAAGTCTTGATAAGCGGCCCGGCATTATAGGCGTTGCCTGCCGAGGCGATGCTCAGTAGCAGATTGCCTGTGAGGGCTCGAGCCTCATCGGTGCCGAAATCATCTATCATGTCGATGATGTTCCACGCGAGCACATCGAGCAGGGTGGGGTAGGCGAGGTGGGAGTGCGCATTGCAAGTGATGAGGTCGCCCAGCTCGCCAATGCTCATGGCGGCAAGGTCGCCGGGAGCGGCAGTGGCCTCAGTGGCAAGCTCGGTGATGCGCTGCCTGAACTGGAGGCTGCTCCACTCATCAATACTGGTCACGCCGGGAGCCGAGAGGCGCTGTGATATTGCGTATCTGTTGCGGTTGTGGTATTGATTGAGCATCATCGCCTCGAAGTAGAGGAGGAGGGCGCGGTATTGCGGCGACTTCTCGCAGCGAGCCACGCTGTCGACGCGCTCAATTAGCGACTGTGCATTATCGGAGGTAATCATGCTCTTGGCGAGTGATGATTGCACCAAGTAGCGCACCACATCGGCGCCGTTGCCGGCGTTGAGGGCAGCCGAGAGCAGGGCATCGGCATTCTTGGCCACGGTTTCGGGGTAGTCGAAATCGGGGCGCTCAGGGGAATAGACGTTGTTGGCCATGGCGAAATTGAAAAATAAAGCGCATGAAATTATGCAGGAGATTAATCGTTTCATAATCAAAGGTATTTATGTGCGGTACAGCAAATTAAAGAGAAAAAAACCGAAACCGAGCGTGAATCGCAAATAATAGGATTATCGCCACAAGGGTTCCGGTTTTAGGGTTTCAGCGGTACCCGGCCATGATAGGGCGGGCTGAAAGAAAAGTTAGCTGTTAGTGGAATGAAGCAAGCTTCATAATGGTGGTTGTGTTTATTTTGTTTTTGAAGATTTTCCACGGCGGTTGTGGTTGAGCATATCGCGTGTGAAGCGGTTCTCGGCACGCTTGAGGAGGAAAAGCTGCTTTTTCGAGAGTATTTTCTCGAATTTCTTGTAGTATTCCAGCTCAATTTCGCCTTCCCGCTGCTTCACCTCGGCAAGAGCCTCGGCTGCCTTCTCATATTCAAGGTCGGAAACCTTGGCCGACGAAGCGGAGATTTTACCCTCCAGTGCGCGGGCGTCGTAGTTCACCCGGTAGATTTCCTTCTCCATGGCCGAGTAGAGTGGGAGAAACTCAGCCTGTTGCTCCTTGGTCATCTCGGTTTCCTCCACGAGGAGGTCGTGCTTGTATTCGCGCACCTCCTTGAGCCAGCGCTCGCGGTCGGCGCTCGCGGAGCGGGACTGCGACTGTGCGAAAGCCGAGGTGGAGAAACTGATTATTGTGGCAAAAATGATATATTGCAGTTTCATAAATAGAGAGTGCTAAAAAATGTTGAAAAGAAGTGAATTACCAGGCCGAGCTGTCAGTGGCTAAGTGGATTTCGTCGGCGGCAGCCACGCTGTCCTCATAGGTGAGAATGTCATATTCCGAGATGTCGCCGTGGAGCATGAAGTCGTCCACATTGGCCTCATTCTGGAATCCTGCCACTATTTCGGGATTGTAGATGCCCTTATCCTTGATGCCTATGCCATTGAATATTTGCATCATGCACCAAATTCCGGCAAACATGGCCGCCATGTAGACGAACGGCCGCACCCGGTGCCACAGCGTGGGCTGTGGGAGAGGCTCGATAACCTGGTTGGGTAGAGATTTCGCCATCTTCTCGGCAAAATCACTGAAATAGTTATCGGGAACCTTGAATCCCGAGTCTTTGCCAATAGTTGATAATATGTCGGTTTTCTCTTTCATTTCACTCGTTTTGACTTTTCAGGATTATAAAGGTTTAATCGGTGCCCGAAAAAAATTGCTCTATTTTTTTCACGGCGTGGTGATAGGAGGCCTTGAGCGCTCCCACTGTGGTGCCGAGGATTTCGCTCATGTCCTCATACTTCATCTCCTGGAAGTAGCGCATGTTGAATACAAGGCGTTGCTTCTCAGGTAGTTGGTTGATGGCTTGCTGCAACTGTAGCTTCAGCTCATCGCCATCGAACCACTCATCGCTCTCAAGAGTGTTGATGAGAAACGACTCGTCGTCGTTGTCGATCGACACATTGTTGCGTGCCTTCTCTTTGTTGATAAATGTGATGGCCTCGTTGATGGCGATTTTGTAGAGCCAGGTGGATAGCTTGGCCTCGCCACGGAAGTTGTCGATGTTGGTCCAGGCCTTGATGAAGGTGTTCTGAAGCAGGTCGTTGGTGTCGTCGTGGTCGATGACCATGCGGCGAATTTGCCAGTAGAGCGGCTCGGTGTAGTGGGCTATCACGCGAGTGAAGGCCTCACGACAGCGTGCCGGGTCGTGAAGCTGCTCGGTGATTATCTCCTCATTATATGTTAAGTCCTTAGTCATTCTCTGGCCGCCGGATGATATTAAAAAGCGATAAAAACTTGGTTAGAAATAAATTTTGCGCTAATTTAGTGGAAAATTTCCGATTTTCCGCGAATTTTAGACATTTTAGTATGTGAAAATTATTAAAAATATAATCAAGCTATGGAAATTAACACAATTCTGGTGGCGCTTGGGCTCACCTGTGTGGCCGGCCTCTCGACCGGCATAGGCAGCCTGCTGGCATTCTTTGCCAAGGCCGGCAACACGCGGTTCCTCTCGTGTGCGCTTGGGCTCTCGGCCGGCGTGATGACCTATGTGTCGTTTATGGACCTGCTGCCGGGCAGCATCGAAGAGCTTGGCGGCATATTTACGGGGAAGGAGGCGCAGGTGTATGCACTGCTGGCGTTCTTTGCCGGCATAGGCGTGATTGCGCTCATCGACTTCCTCATTCCCGAGGACGAGAACCCGCACGAGATGCACAGCTATGATGAGCTCAACGACCACTCGCCCCACAATCACCATGTGAAGCGTGCCGGAGTGATGGTGGCGCTTGCCATTGGCATCCACAATTTCCCCGAGGGAATGGCCACCTTTGTGAGCGCGCTCGACGGGGTGGAGGTGGCGCTGCCCATAGTGGTGGCAATAGCCATTCACAACATTCCCGAGGGCATGGCGGTGTCGGTGCCTATCTACTATGCAACCGGCAGCAAGGTGAAGGCGCTGCGCTACTCTTTCCTCACCGGACTTGCCGAGCCGCTTGGCGCTGCAGTGGCCGCGCTGGTGCTGATGCCTTTCTGGAGTCCTGTGATAGGGGCATTGCTGCTGGCATTTGTGGCGGGAATCATGGTGTATATCTCATTCGACGAGCTCCTGCCCGGTGCCGAGCAATATGGTCATCACCACCTCTCGATAATTGGCGTGATAGCCGGAATGGCTATAATGGCCGGCGGGCTGCTGCTCTTCTGAGGGCAGACGGTTTCACTGAACGTAACGGCGCGGTGTAGCCCCTTGATTGGTGGGCTACACCGCGCTGTTTCATGAGTGGGTGTTGCAGGGATTACTGCTGCTGGTTCTGGTTGTAGACGTAGGCGCTGGCCTCAACGGGGAGTCCCATGCAGGTGAACTTAATGTTGGCACGCTCACCGGTGAAGAGCGTTGAGGGATTGAACGAGGGGAGCACGTCAATCACCAGGTCGGTGAGGGTGTACTCGGGCTTCTCAACGTCCTTGAGCTTAGGCACGGCGCTCTCGGCGGTGATTTGGATTCCTGTGGCTGTGGGAGTGACTTTGAGGCCCTCCACGGTCATGCCAGTGAGGGGGTAGGGCATTTGGCTGGCAAACTTCACATTATCCACCGTCAGGTTTGCAGTGAACTCCTTAGCATCGACCTTGCCGGTGCTGAGTGTTATCTTGTAGGAGGCGTCGTTCCACACAAAAGGCTCGCCGCCCATGGGCGATGACACCACGGTGGTGGAGTGCTGTGCGTAGGTGTCCTCAATGTAGGAGGCATACACATAGGTGTCGCCATTCACTGTGTAGCTGAACTTGAGCGATTGGCCTGTGTATTGGCCATAGAAGTCGGAGATTTTCAGCGCGGGGAGCTCCACGCCGGCGGTGTTGGTCACATTGGCGAGGGCCGTGTTGAAGTAGTAGCCTTTGTCGTTCGACATCTTCAGAGGCAGGTTTACGACCTTGAAGGCAGTGGCGCACAGCTCGGTGTCGGAAGTGGTGACAGAAACCGTCATAGCCACGAAGTCGAATTCCACCACATAGTTGGCGGCAGTCATCTTGTATTCGCCATTGTTGTAAATCTTGTTGTAGCACGAAGCGGTGAACGACTGCTTGTTCTCCTGGTTCTCATCGTCGTTGAGGCACGAGGTGGTAGTGCCGAGGAGCAAGGTGAGTGCAAAAAGTGCAAAAATTTTCTTCATCATTGCGTTTAAGTTATTTTTTTAGTGTGTTGAATAAATAAATTTTCAAATGTTGGGGGTTATTGAATGTTCACCCTCAGCGTCATGCCAAGGCGGCGAGGGCAGCCGCGCTGCAAGAAAGAGTTGCTGATCGACATGAAGTAGAACGTGCGGTAGTCAGTGTCGGTGAGGTTTTCGCCCCACAGGTCGAGCGTGAACAGCTTGCTCACCAGTGAAACCTTTGCGCCAAGCAGGGCGTAGAGATTCTGGCTGATGTCGTTCTCCTCATTCCAGTAGATGCGTCCGGCTCCGCTCACGTTGGCGCCGAGCACGATGTGCCGCAGCCAGTCGCGGCCTACGGGGATTCGGTAGTTAGCGGCTGCAAAGATAGTGCTTTTTGGTGCGTAAGGGATATAATTATTGGCAAAATCTTGTTTGCCGTTGTTAAATTCTATGAAACGGGCATTGGTGTAGCCATAGCTTGCCGAGAGCGAGAGGCGGTCGGTGGGGAAAGCCCGGAGAGCGATTTCCACGCCGCAGCTTCGGGTTTTGCCGGCATTGGTCATCACTCGGCCGGTGGTGTTGCCATCGGGGAACACGGTGAGCTGCTGGTCGGTGCAGTGGATGTAGAAAGCCGATATGTCGGTGTGTAGGCGGCTGTCGAGCCACTCGGAGTGTGTGCCGGCCTCGAAGGTCCAGCTGTGCTCGGGCTTGTAGGTGATTATTTCATCAACTTTATAGGTTGAGCCGATTACTCCCATAGTTTCCATGATGCGATTCTGTAGCACGTCGGAGAACATCTGGGTGTTGAAGCCGCCTGCCTTGTAGCCCTTGGCCGCCGAGAGATACACACTTGCCTTCTTGGTGCCGGGAATGTGGTAGGTGACTGAGAATTTGGGCAGCAGCTCAAGGAACGACTCGTTGAGGCGGCCGGGGTCGTTGATTTCGATGGGGCGGTGGAGGATAGGCTCGTTTGTCGCCCTGTTGTAGACGGTGTGCCCCGTGGTGCAGTGGCTCAGGAACTTGAGGGCTGCGTGCTCATAGTCGAGGCGCAGGCCGGCGAGCAGGGTGAAGTCGGCCAGGCGCAGGGTGCTCTGGTGGTAGAGTGCCGCGCCATAGTTTGTGATTGTGAAGTTGCTGCCGAGAACGAAGCTGCGCGAGTCCCACTCGATGCGGTCGTTGGGGCTGTGGCTGTTGTAGTTGTATTCAATGAGCTGGGCGATTCCGTCGTTGAGGAAGGTGACGGGCGCGTCCATGTCGCAGGTCTTGAAGAAGCCGAAGAGGCCGGCGAGCCAGGAGTAGCGCGAAGAGGCAGAGCCTTTGGCTATGAAGTCCTGTGTGATGGCGTGCTCACGCTTGGCCTGGGTGAGGGTGAAATAGGAGGCGGGGAGGAAGTCCTGGTCGAGCGTCATGTTGTCGTTGATATATTGGTAGCTCGTGATGCTTGAGAGCTGCACGCGGTCGAGGCTGAGTCCAATGGTCAGTCCCTCGGTGACGCTCGTGCGGCGGTAGAAGCAGGTGTCGTTGTAGCTAATCACACCCGGGGTGAAGGCTCCTACGGCGGTGTTCTTCTGGCTCACCAGCTCGTAGGGGTAGCCGCCTTGCCTCACTACAGATAGTGATAGCACATTGTCGATGCTCAGGTGGGCGGTGGGTCGCCACTGCGCCTTTATGCGGCCGCCGCCCTGGCGCTCCCAGTCGCATTTTTGGCCATTGTGCCGGTTGGTGAAGAAGCCGTCGGTGGAGCGGTAGTGGGCCGAGGCCGACAGCCCCAGCTTGTCACTTGGCTTGGCATAGTGCGACGCGCCCACGCGCCAGGAGTTGCCGGTGGAATAGGAGGCGATGGCGCGAGTTCCCTGGTAGGATAGGGGCGATAGGGTGTAGATGTTGATGAGTCCGCCCATGGTGTTGCGGCCGAACAGCGTCCCTTGCGAGCCACGGAGCATCTCAATGCGGTCGATGTCGGGGAGGTCGAAGTCGTAGTTGTCCTTGTTCATTATGGGCACGTTGTCGATGTTCATTCCCACCACGGGCTGGTCGATGCGTGCGCCAAGGCCGCGCACATACACCGATGATGTGATGCGCGAGCCATAGTCGGGCATGAAGAAATTGGGCACGAGGTTGCTTGCCGCCTTGGCATCGGTGATGCGCTGCGACTCGATGAGGTCGCGGCCGAGTGATGTGGCTGAAACAGCCTGGTAGTCAAGGTCGTTGCCCTGCTTTATGGCGGTTACTGAAAGCTCTTGGAGTGTGACTTGCCGCGCGGAGTCGGGGCTGACCTCGGCGGCGGTGGCGCATGTGGCGATGCACAGCGCGGCTAATGAAATTGAGAGTGTGAGTTTCATGCTGCAAAGTTAGGCATAAAAAATGGCGTGGGCAATCGCTAAATGTAGTGAGGGTGCGGAGTGGGGTGGGGCGTGGTGGGTCGTGGTGGGGTGCGGAATAAGACAGAAATATGTTAAAAAACACCAACAATTAATTTGCAATATGTGGCTGTGATACGAAAAATTTTTCGTATATTTGCACTGCAAAAATGGGGCTTTTCATTGACTTGTGCTGCCACAGTGGTGGTAAAGCAAAGTAGATGAGAAGATTATGCCTTTTTTGCGGTAAAGATAACAAATCGTTGATGAAGCTGACAGTTAGCCATATTGCAACCATGAGCCGTGAAACTGATGAGAAAATTCAAAATCAGAGTCAGGGAGGCTTGCGTGTTGCCGAAAATGAGGGCGAGCTGATAGCCGGGCAAAAATATAGGGAAATGAGCTGAATGAAGAGTGCCATTGGCGGGATTGCCGGGCACTTGGCGCAGAGGCTCATTTTTTTGTTGCATCGACGATGGACGAAATGGAAATAACGAAAAATAAAATAAAAAACATATAGTATTAAAGAGAATTTATGGAATTATCAGTATTCGGTATTCAGAGCACCACACTGATGGTGGTGGCAGTAATCACCGGTCTTGGACTGGTGGCTGCCGCTCTCGTCATTGCTGGGCTGATAGCACCGCGCTCGTTCTCGCCCCAAAAGGGTGTGGCCTATGAGTGTGGTGTGGAAACTCGTGGCGAAAGTATGATGCAATTCAAAGTGGGTTACTACCTCTTTGCAATTCTGTTTCTCATGTTCGACGTGGAAACCGTATTTTTGTTCCCGTGGGCGGCAATATGCCGCAGTCTGGGTCCCAATGGGCTCGTTAGTGTAGGAGTATTCCTGTGTGTATTAATTTTAGGCTTGGCTTACGCTTGGCGGAAAGGAGCATTGCAATGGAAGTGAGCATAAAAGGAATGAAGAAGGAAGACTTCAAGGATAACGAATACATCGACAAGCTCGTGGAGGAGCTTAACGCTTCGGGAGCCAACGTGGTGGTGGGTTCGATCGACAGGCTCATCAACTGGGGCCGCGCCAACTCGCTGTGGCCTCTGTGCTTCGGCACCAGCTGCTGCGCCATTGAGTTCATGCACCTTGGCGCCGCACGCCACGACATGGCACGCTTCGGCTTTGAGGTGGCACGCAACTCGCCCCGCCAGGCCGACTACATCATGGTGCAGGGCACGATAGTGCACCGCATGGCGCCGGTGCTCGTGCGCCTCTATGAGCAGATGGCCGAGCCAAAATATGTGATAGCCTGCGGAGGCTGCACGGTGTCGGGCGGCCCGTTCAAGGGCAGCTACTGTGTGGTGGAGGGAATCGACAAGATTCTGCCCGTCGACGTGTATGTGCCCGGTTGTCCGCCGCGCCCCGAGGCCATGTTCTATGGCTTGATGCAGCTGCAGCGCAAGATGAAGGTGGAGCGCTTCTTCGGTGGCGTGAACCGTCAGGAGAAAATCAAGGATTTCCTTGCCAAGCACCCCGAGAAGGCCGAGGCAATGAAATAAGCCCCCGAGAGAATAGCAAAAACAGAATTTTTTTTGATAACAACGACTATACATATAAATATAAATGGTTGACTTGAAAGAAAAAATCGGCAAATTGTGTGCAGCAGCCACCTTTGAGGATGGCGAGGTGCTTCGCGTGTGCGTGGATGCCAAGGACTGGCGCGCGCTCGCCGAGCAGCTGAAGAACGATGCCGAGCTCAACTTCGACTATCTGGTGGCAGTGATTGGTTGCGACTGGAAAGAGACACTCGGCTGTGTGTATGAACTCACTTCGACCGCCACTCGCGCCATGCTCGAGGTGAAGGTGACCACCGCCGACAGAGAGAACCCCATGCTCCCCAGCGTGAGCGACCTGTGGAAGGTGGCATTGCTGCAGGAGCGAGAAGTGTTTGACTTCTACGGCATTAAGTTCATCGGTCACCCCGATATGCGCCGCCTTTTCCTGCGTAACGACTGGGTGGGCTACCCACTGCGCAAGGACTACGACGCCAACCCCGAAATCAACCCCATACGCCTTAACCTCGAGGAGAACGAGGACGACTCGGTGACCTATGTGGAGGAGAACGGCAAGGTGGTGGAAAAGAAATACAAGCTCTTTGAGCCTGAGGACTATGTGGTGAACTTTGGCCCGCAGCACCCCTCGACACACGGCGTGATGCGCCTGCGCACTCTCATCGACGGTGAGACTGTGAGCCGCGTGGTGCCGATGCCCGGCTACATTCACCGTGGCATTGAGAAGCTCTGCGAGTCGCACTCTTACCCACAGACGCTCATGTACACCGACCGCATGGACTACATGTCGGCTCACCAGAACCGCCACTGCCTGTGCCTCTGCATTGAGAAGGCCCTGGGCATTCAGGTTCCGCGCCGCGCTCAGATTATCCGCGTGATGATGGACGAGCTCATGCGCCTCTCGTCGCACCTGCTCTCCTACGGCTGTATGACCATGGATATGGGAGCTACCACGGCATTCTTCTATGGCTTCCGCGAGCGCGAGCAGATTCTCGACATCTTCGACAAGACCTGCGGCGCACGCATGTCGCTGCACTACAACGTGATAGGCGGCGTGGTGGCCGACATTCACCCCGACTTCATCAAGGACGTGCGCGAGCTTTGCGCCATCATGCCCGAGCGCCTCAAGGAATACCACAAGCTCTTCACCGGCAACGTGATTGCACAGACCCGCACCAAGGGCGTGGGCGTGATTACCAAGGAGGAGGCCATCAACTATGGTATCACCGGCCCATCGGCACGCGCCACCGGCTACAGCTGCGACGTGCGCAAGCACTCGCCCTACGCAATCTATGATGAGCTGAAATTCGACGAGGTGCTCGAGACCGCCGGCGACAGCTTTGCCCGCTACATGGTGCGCATGCGCGAGATAGAGCAGTGCGTGAGCCTGCTTGAGCAGCTTTGCGACCTCCTCGAGAAGGAGGAGGGCAATGAGATTTGCGCAAAGGTGCCCAAGCTCATAAAGCTGCCCGTGGGACACTGGTTCCAGCAGGTGGAGGCAAGCCGTGGCGCATTTGGCGTGTACATAGAGAGCGACGGCGGCAAGAACCCCTACCGCATGCACTTCAACAGCCCGTGCCTCAACCTCATAGGCGTGGTCGACCTGAGCTGCAGCGGCTACAAGATTGCCGACCTCATCACCATCACCGCATCGCTCGACTACGTGATACCCGATATCGACCGATAATTCACTGAAAACTAATCAGTAAACACCATACTACAAGATGAATATATTTGATTTTAGTGTAGCGACAAATTGGCTTGACAACCTGCTCCAGAGCGTGATGCCGGGTTGGGCTGCCACAGTGATTGAGTGTGTGATAATCGGCGTACTGCTGCTTGCCGTGTATTCGGTGCTCGCACTCTTCTACATTTTCTATGAGCGCAAGCTCTGTGCCTGGTTCCAGTGCCGCCTCGGCCCGATGCGTGTGGGCCCGTGGGGTATCTTGCAGAGCTTTGCCGACATGTTTAAGATTCTCATCAAGGAGCTTATCCGCCTTGAGAATATCGACCGTTTCCTCTTTGCGCTTGCTCCCTACCTGGTGATTGTGGCATCGATGCTCTCGTTTGCCGTTCTTCCCTGGGGCAAGGGCTTGCAGATTATCGACTTCAACATTGGCGTGTTCTTCATGATTGCCGCATCGTCGATAGGCGTGCTGGGCATTCTGCTCGCCGGCTGGTCGAGCAACAACAAGTACACCCTCATCGGTGCGATGCGAAGCGGAGCGCAGATGATAAGCTACGAGCTCTCGGTGGGCCTCTCAATCATGACTATGGTGGTGCTTGCCGGCACAATGTCGATTACCGGCCTTGTGGAGGCACAGGCCGATGGCTGGTTTATCTTCAAGGGACACATTCCCGCAGTGATAGCCTTCATCATCTACCTGATTGCAGCCACCGGCGAGACCAACCGTGGCCCGTTTGACCTGCCTGAGGCCGAGCATGAGCTCACCGCCGGCTACCACACCGAGTATTCGGGAATCCACTTCGGATTCTTCTATCTTGCTGAGTACCTGAACCTTTTCATCGTGTCGGGCATTGCCTCGCTCATGTTCCTTGGTGGCTGGATGCCATTCCACGTGCCGGGCTGGGAGGGCTTCAATGGCATAATGGACTACATACCCTCGGTGGTGTGGTTCCTCGGCAAGGCATTCTTTGTTTCGTTTATCATCATCTGGTTCAAGTGGTCGTTCCCGCGCGTGCGCATCGACCAGCTCCTTGCGCTTGAGTGGAAGTACCTCATGCCCATAGGCTTGTTCAACCTGGTGCTGATGACGCTTGTGGTGGTCTATGGCCTGCACTTCTAAGAAAGGAATTAAAACTGAGACTCATATAACAAAACCTGACAAATTTCACGAAAATTTATGAAAGAGAAATTTGGAAAAATTACCCAAGTAATTGGTCCGGTTGTCGATGTGGCATTCGATGGCGATGACAACAGCATCCCGTCGATCTACACTGCGCTTACGGTGACCCGCCCCGACGGCTCGGACCTGGTGCTTGAAGTGGAGCAGCACATCGGAGAGGACACGGTGCGCTGCGTGGCAATGGAGAGCACCGATGGATTGCAACGAGGCATGCAAGTGAAAAACCTTGGTTCACCTATTTCAGTGCCCACTGGAGAGCAGGTGAAGGGTCGATTGCTCAATGTGATTGGCCAGCCTATCGACCACTTGAAGGCTCTTGAGGGAGAGAACAGACGTCCTATCCACCAGCCTGCACCTCAATTTGCCGACCTGTCTATTACCTCTGAGATTCTGTTTACCGGTATCAAGGTAATCGACCTCCTGGAGCCCTACTCCAAGGGAGGAAAAATCGGTCTGTTCGGCGGTGCCGGAGTAGGAAAGACCGTGCTTATTATGGAGATGATCCACAACATCGCCCACGGCCACAACGGCTTCTCGGTGTTCACCGGCGTGGGAGAGCGCACACGCGAGGGTAACGACCTGCTCCGTGAGATGATTGAGAGCGGTGTTATCAAGTATGGCGACAAGTTCCGCGAGGGAATGGAGAAGGGCGAGTGGAACATTCAGGACGTCGACATGAAGGAGGTTAACTCCTCGCAGGCCTCGCTGGTGTTTGGCCAGATGAATGAGCCACCGGGCGCACGTCTGCGCGTGGCGCTCTCTGGACTGACGGTTGCCGAGCAATTCCGCGACCAGGACGGAGGCGGAAAAGAGATTCTCCTCTTCATGGATAATATCTTCCGCTACACTCAGGCGGGTTCGGAGGTGTCGGCGCTTCTTGGCCGTATGCCGTCGGCAGTGGGCTACCAGCCTACGCTGGCCTCGGAGATGGGCTCGCTCCAGGAGCGTATCACATCGACCAAGCAGGGCAGTATCACCTCGGTGCAGGCAATCTATGTGCCTGCCGACGACCTCACCGACCCGGCTCCTGCCACCACCTTCAGCTTCCTCGACGCAACTACCGTGCTTAGCCGCAAGATTGCCGAGCTTGGAATCTATCCCGCAGTGGATCCTCTCGACTCCACATCGCGAATCCTCGACCCGCACATCATAGGCGAGGAGCACTACCAGGTGGCTCAGGCAGTGAAGCAGCTTCTGCAGAAGTATAACGAGCTTCAGGACATCATTGCCATTCTTGGAGTGGATGAGCTCTCCGACGACGACAAGCTCGTGGTGGCTCGTGCACGCCGTGCGCAGCGCTTCCTCTCGCAGCCATTCTTCGTGGCCGAGGCCTTCACCGGTCTTCCCGGCGTGATGGTGCCGCTTAGCGAGACCATTCGCGGCTTCAAGATGATATTGAGCGGCGAGATGGACCAGTATCCCGAGCAGGCATTCCTCAACGTGGGAACTATCGACGAGGCAATCGAGAAGGGCAAGAAGCTCCTTGCTGAGGTGGGCTGACAACCGGCTCCAAGAACATTATTCACAACTGAGATTACTTAGAATTATGACACTAAATATAATATCGGCTGAAAAGGTGGAATACACCGGTGAGGTGGAGTGCGTGACGATGCCCGGAGTGGAAGGCTCGTTCTCGGTGCTCAACCATCACGCCGCGATGATTTCGGCTCTCACCGCAGGCACCATAGAATATGGCAGCGCGGGCGGGGCTAAGGAGTCGCGGACGATAAGAGGCGGTATTGCCGACATTAAGGATAA
>CAMGFF010000012.1 GCA_946055125.1 uncultured Prevotellaceae bacterium
TGACAGATTCTATGCTGTCCGGACTCTTAGTTCATTATTAGTATTTCCGAGGGAATGAGTAAACGAGATTGGTAAAAGGAAAAGAATAATGAACATCAATACATCTATTTTTATTTCATGAACAAATTTAAGGCGTATTCCGCTTTGGCTATTGCTTTGATAGCCGAAGGGGCTTTTTATGTGCCTATATGCGCACAAGAGAGGGCTGTGCAGACTATGACTCTCACTACACTCTACGACCTTGCCGACCGGCAGAGCCGGAAGGTGCGGGTGAGTGAGGTAGCTCTGCGGGCAGCCGATGAAGGGGTGGCGGCTGCCAAATCGGCGCTGCTGCCGAGTGTGGACTTGAACCTCCAACTTAGTTACACGGGCAATGCTTTCATGCTGTCGCGTGGTTTCTCGGGCAATGGGACTACCGACTACATTGTGCCCGGTGTGGGATCCGTGCCTGTGCCCAATGGCAAGCAGGACACGCCACACTGGGGAAACAGCTTCACGGCTCAGGTGTCGCAGGTGGTGTATGCCGGTGGGGCTATCCGCTCGGGTATCAGGATGGCCGAGCTGGGCAAGGAGATGGCCGAGCTCGATGTGGAGAAGAACCGCCAGGAGATTCGCTTCTTGCTCACGGGGTATTACCTCGACCTCTGCAAGCTGGATAATCAAATTGAGGTAGTAAGCCGTAACATCGCTCTCACGCAAAAGGAGATTGAGCTAATGAAAGCACGGCGGGAGGCCGGCACGGTTCTGCTTAACGACATCACACGCTATGAGCTGCAGCTTAAGAGCCTGGAGCTCACTCTGGCTAAGCTCAACGATGCTTTCTCCATCATCAATCACCAGCTGGTCACTACTCTTCATCTGCCTGAGCACACGGTTATCGCCCCCGACGTGAATGAGCTCGACACCGAAATTAATGCGCTCTCGGCTATTGCGGCCCAAGAAACGTGGCAGCAGACGGCCGCCGACAACAACCTTGGCATTCGCAGTGCATCGGTGGCCACACGGCTGGCCGAGCAGAAAGTGAGGCAGGCAAGGGCGGCCTCATTGCCCTCGATTGCCGTTGTGGCCGAGAATCGGCTCTATGGGCCTTACACTAACGACCTCATCCCCAAGGACTGCAATGTGAACGTGTGGTTTGTGGGTGTAGGCGTGAAATTCAGTCTTGGCAGTCTGTGGAAGAATAATCACAACATACGCAAGGCCCGCATCGAGCAGCGGCAGTCGCAGGAGGCTCTCGCCCTGGTGAATGAGGAGGTGGAGAATGGCGTACAGGCAAGCTACACCAACATGCTCACGGCCTACACCGAGGTGACGACTCAGCAGAAGCAGGTGGAGCTGGCCAATGAGAACTACTCGGTGGTGCAAAACCGCTATCACAACGACCTTGCCCTCCTCACGGATATGGTCGATGCCTCCAACATGAAACTCTCGGCCGAAATGGCGCTGGTCAATGCCCGTATAGGATTGCTTTATAATTTCTGTAAACTTAAATATGTAACAAATACTTTATAACTACTACAATGGAAAAGAACAAGTTCTACGTCTATCTCTATAATTCATTCATCGTGCTTTGCCTTCTGGGCGGAGCGGCTTATGTAATCAGCCAGTTTATGCACTTTGGCAGTGGGGAGTTTACCGACAATGCCCGTGTGAGGCAGAATGTGGTGCCGCAGAGCTGCCGCGTGCAGGGCTTTATCCGTGAGGTGCGCTTCAGCGATTTCCAGCAGGTGAAGAAGGGCGACACGCTCGTGGTGATTGAGGATGCCGAGTTCCGCCTGAGGCTGGCTCAGGCCGAGGCCGACCTGCTCCGCGCCGAGCAGGGTTCCAAGGGCACTGCAAGCAGCATCGTCACCACCAAGACGAGCATCACCGTCACCGAGGCCGGTATCGAGTCGGCACGAGCGCAGATGGAGAATGCCTTGCGCGAGGACAGCCGCTTCAAGGCCCTCCTCAGCCAGGATGCCGTCACCCCGCAACAATACGACAAGGTTCACACGGCTTATCTAAGCGCAAAAGCGGCCTACGACCAGGCTGTCCGCTCCCGCCAGATGCAGAATGCCGTTGTGGCCGAGCAGGGCCATCATCTTTCGGTATCGGAGCAGGGAATCGAGCTTGCACGCCGTGCCGTCGACCTTGCACGCCTCAACCTTTCTTATTGCTACATCATCGCCTCTTGCGATGGAACCGTGGGCACGAAGGATATTCATGTGGGGCAGCTCGTAAATCCCGGGCAGACGCTGGTGAGCATCGTAGATAAGAATGAGCGCTGGGTTGAGGCCAACTACAAGGAAAGCCAGCTGCCTCACATCAAGGTGGGCAATAAGGTGGAGATAACCGCCGATGCCGTTCCCGGTGTGGTATTCTCGGGTAGTGTGGAACGCATTTCGGACGCCACCGGCAGTGCCTTCTCGCTTATCCCTATCGACAATGCCACCGGCAATTTCGTGAAAGTGGAGCAGCGTGTCACCGTGCGCATAAAGCTCGATGAGGGCAGCGATGTCGATAAGCTCAAGGGTGGTTACAATGTGGAATGTGTGGTTAAGGAATAGCGGGCAATGGGACAACTGACCGAGTTTTTTATGAAGCGGCCCGGCGGGCCGCCTCCTCACATGGACTTCGCCATGCCTATGATGAAAGAGTGGGTGCCTCGGCGCCTGCAGCCGTGGATGTATGTGCTCACAGCCTTGTGCTTTCAGTTTAGCGGTGGATTTTACCTCGGTGCGCTCGATGGCATACGCGGCGCCACCAACTTCATGATTGAGGACCTCCTGTTCCTGCTCTATGCCACGCTTGCTGGCATGGCCGTGTATTTCCCCATGCTATTCCGCATGAAGTTCCGTTTCACCAATCAGCAGCTGCTGTGCGGCTCGGCCATTATTCTTGGCGTGTGCAATGCTGCGACGATGTATTGCCAGTCGATGCCGGTACTTGCGGTGGTGTGTTTCATTGCCGGTATGGCCAAGATTCAAGGCACATTTGAGTGCATGAGCAACATTCAGCTGTGGATTACTCCACGCCGCGATTTCGCCGTCTTCTTCCCCGTGCTGCACATTATCCTGCTCTCGGCTATCGAAGGCAGTGGGTGGCTCGCGGCATGGTTTGGGCATCATTTCACCTGGCAGATGATGCACGTGTTCACGATAGGCACAATGTCGTTTGTGCTGCTTACACAGCTCATCTTCTGCCGCCCGTTCTGCCCCATGCCTCAGCGGCTGTCGCTCAATGGTATCGACTTCCAGGGGGCGTTGCTCATTTGTGGGCTTATGCTGGTGCTGTCCTACATAGTGGTGTATGGCGACTACTTCATGTGGCTCGACACTCTGCACATTCGCGTTCTCGTGGGAGTGGCTCTCGTGCTTCTCGGCATCGTGCTCTACCGCCTGCACTACTACCGCTACCCCTATGTGGAGCTAAGCCTTTTCACTCGCCGCAACGTGGCATTCATTCTCATTGTCACTTTCTTTGCCGAACTTGCTTTCGGCGCCGAGCACACAATGGAGGAGATTCTCTACAGTGAGGTGATAGGGCTGGAGGAGCTCACCAAGGAGTCGCAGTATATGTGGGCTCTCCCCGGCATGTATGCCGGCATACTGCTCGACCTCTACTGGCTGAAGGTGAGGAAATGGAAGATATGGAAGCTCTTCGGAATCGCTTTTATCAGCATTGCGCTCTATGGCATGCTCATGTATTTCACGCTCGATGCGAGCGTGAATATCGAGCAGTACAGGCTTGCTATTTTCCTGCGTGGCTTTGCCTATGCAATCCTCGCCCCGGCGCTGATGTGGGCCTTGCAGGAGTCGGAGCACAGCCTTGAGCATTTCTTCATGGGCTTGTTTGTCTTCAATATCCTGCACATGTATCTGGCCGGGGCTGCCGGCTATGGCATTTATGGCACCTTATTCTCGCATTTCCTCAATGAGAACATGGTGACCTACGGACAGCATCTCTCCCTCACGCACTTGGATATGGCGCACTTTAATTTGGGCGACTACATAGGGCACGACTTCCTGCACTCCATGATGATGGTGACCATAAAACAGGTCTACGGCTACGTCATCTGGTTTGCCCTTGCTCTTGCCTCTGTATTCCTGCTGTGTGATATTCCGGCCGTGCGTACGAATATCCGCAAGGTGCCTCGCTGGTCGGTGTATGCCATCGAGTATCTTGCGGGCAGGAAGTAGGCTCTCCATGCTCCACAGGTATTTTTTTCTTGCACTTGTAATAGGAAGGGACATCAACGATGCGAGTGATTTCACGATTGAATCGCCATCATCGCTGATGTCCTTTTTCTCGTCCACTGTCGTCCTCCCTCTTTGTGCATTGCTGAAAGGGACACGGCGGGCGGGCGATTTATTTGGCGGTGACGTGGATTTTCCTTACCTTTGTGGAACAATTAACAAAATCTTCAAACGAAACGATTGAATACTATGACAAAGATTGGTTCTGTAGCTACCCGCGTGGGTAGGAAAGCATTGCTGCTTGGAAGTGGTGAACTTGGCAAGGAGGTTGCCATTGAGCTGATGCGCCTCGGCGTGGAGGTGGTGGCGTGCGACAAGTATGCCGGCGCTCCCGCCATGCAGGTGGCTCACCGCTGCCATGTGCTTAACATGCTCGATGGCGCGAAGCTGCGCGAGATTATCGAGCTTGAGCGCCCCGACCACATCATTCCCGAGGTGGAGGCCATTGCCACTCCCACCCTCGTGGAGCTTGAGAAGGAGGGCTACCACGTCACTCCCACAGCCACTGCAGCTCTGCTCACTATGAACCGCGAGGGAATTCGCCGCCTTGCCGCCGAGGAGCTGGGCATCACCACCTCGCCCTATGTGTTTGCCTCGACCGAGGAGGAGTTTCGCGAGGCTGTGGCCAAGGTGGGCGTGCCTTGCGTGGTGAAGCCTATCATGAGCTCGTCGGGACACGGGCAGAGCGTGGTGCGCTCCCTGGCCGACGTGGACCGCTCGTGGCACATCGCCCAGGAAGGTGGACGCGCCGGCGCCGGCCGCGTGATTGTGGAGGGATTCGTGAATTTCGACTACGAGATCACGCTCCTCACCGTGCGCAGCGTGAGCGGAACGGAGTTCTGCGAGCCAATTGGTCACATACAGGTGGATGGCGACTACCGATACTCGTGGCAGCCGCAGGCCATGTCGGCCGCCGCACGCGCTAAGGCTCAGGAGATTGCACGGAAGGTGACCGACGCCCTGGGTGGCTATGGAATCTTCGGCGTGGAGATGTTCATCAAGGGCGATGATGTGATATTCAGCGAAGTGTCGCCGCGCCCTCACGACACCGGCATGGTGACGATGATCTCGCAGGATATGAGCGAGTTTGCCCTACATGCTCGCGCCCTGCTCGGACTCCCGGTGCCGGCTATTCGCTTCTACGGCCCCTCGGCATCGCGTGCCGTGGTGGTGGAGGGCGACACCAACCGCATCGTGATGGACAACCTCGAGGCTGTGCTCGCCGAGCCGGGCACACAGATGCGCATCTTCGGCAAGCCCGAGATTGTGGGACACCGCCGCATGGCCGTTATCCTTGCCACCGACGAGAGCGTGGAAGCCGCACGTGCCAAGGCCGAGCGTGCCTACGAGGCCTTGCGTGTCGATGTCCTTCCCCGCGAGTAGCTCCCCGCCTCGCGCTATTAGATAAAAAAACAAGGAGGCTGCGCCACATGGGAAAACCGGGCGCAGCCTCCTTTATTGATATGTGCCGCCGCTATTGCGCCACCTCCTTCACTCCAAGCTCTTTTATCGAGCCGCAATCGGGGTGGAATTTCACATAGGCGGGAGCTTTCTTGTCGGTGAACATTCCCGGGTCGAGACCAAAGTCGATGCCAAATTGCGCCACATCAATCTCGCGCTTGCACAATTGCTTTCCCTCATAGCTCAGCGTCACCACCGCACGGCCGGGTATCTTGTACATCACCGCGCCCTTGGGCAACTTCTTCTCCTCGCCTTTCTCGTCGCGGGGCAAGTGCCCGCGCTCAGTCACTGTGAGGGTGAGCACCACGGGCGCTCCGCTCAGGTCCTGCTTGTCGACCACCCCCTTCACGTCGCTGAGGCGGAAAATCACTTCTTTCCTCGTCTCTCCCACCGGCACATAGTCGATCTCGGTTACTGTGGTCGACGTGGTGCGCGTGCCGCAGAAGAGCGCCATGAGGTCGTCCTCCTGCTCCTGCAGGTGCTCAAGGGCAAGGCGCATCGCCTCGCCGTCGGGCGGCATCTGGTCGGCCTCGCCGGTGGCATAGTTGGTGCGGCTCTCGCGTATCCTGTAAATCATGCGGGCGGCTATCTCTGCCCGCTTCGACACACTCTGGCCCGCAAGAAGCTCTCCCGGAAGCGAGCTCGCATAGCGGTTGTCGTCGAGGCGGCCCGGCTTGGCCGTAACGGCCGACTTATGAGGCAGCGGGGCCACCACATTCTCCTCATTGATTGCCAAGGGCAGACCCTCCTCGGTGAGTATGATGAATGGCGCGCTGCCGGCCTTAAACTGCATCAGGTAGCGGTTGTCGGGGTCGGGCACGCCATAGGTGTCCATATCCACGCTTTTTATCGTCCACGCCTCCGAGTCGGCGGTTATCACATTATCCACGCCAAGGTATTTCTTTGCATAATTAAAGAAAGGACCGGCCTTAAGCACAGTGTGCTCAGTTTCCACCGTAATCCTCACATGGGTCACCGGCAGCGAATAAATCAGTCCATACTCATTATGCTTTGCCGCAGTGAGTTTCTGCGTAGCCTGTGCCATCGCCGCATTTCCACACGCGGCGACAAGCGATAGTGCCAAAATACTCCGTATCTTCATGTCATTCCAAATTAGCAAATTAATCCTCCCCTCCCCCAAAAAACCTCTTACCTCTAATTCGTGAGATTGCGAATCACCTGCCCGATGTTGTTCACAATGTCGCCGGCCACCATGCCATAGGTGCCATTAGTCACCGCTGCCATATCGCCCGCAGCACCGTGGATAAACACGCCCAGCACCGCGCTCGTGCGCGAGTCGTAGCCCTGGGCAAGCAGTGCGCCGATAATGCCCGTGAGCACGTCGCCGCTGCCCGCCGTGGCCATGCCCGGGTTGCCGTTGCTGTTGATATACACGCGCCCATCGGTGTTCACCGTCATCGTGTAGTGCGCCTTGAGCACTATCACTATCTGGTACTTCTTCGCCATCTCTATGGCGCGGCGCAGGCGCTCCTCCTCGCTGTGGTGAGTGCCGAAAATGCGGTCGAACTCCGTGGCGTGGGGCGTGATTACGCTCTTCGCCGTGATGCAGTCGAGCAGCATCGGCCGCTTGGCTATGCAGTTGAGCGCGTCGGCGTCGAGCACACAAGGCTTGTGGTAGTTCTTCAGGAAAATCTCCAGCGCGTCCACCGTCTTGTCGTCGGTGCCAAGGCCCGGGCCCAGCGCCACGGCGTTGTAGTTGTGGCTCAGGGTGATGTCGGTGGTTATCCAGTCGTCGTGGTCGCTGCTGAATTTCGCCTCAGGCACGCTTATCTGCATTATGTCGTGGCCCGAGCACGCCCCGTGCACCGTCATCAGCCCCACGCCCGAGCGCATCGCGGCGCGTGCCGAGAGCACTGCCGCTCCCCACATGCCATAGCTGCCCGCCACAAGCAGCAGGTTGCCGAAGTTATACTTGTTGCAGTGCAGCGGACGGTTGCGAAGCACATTCTTCACCTCATAGTCCTCCACCAGGTAGAAGTTGCTGCGAGTGCTGCGCATCGCCTCCGGGCTCAGCGCGATGTCGAGCACCTTGCACTCGCCCACAAAGTCGGCATTCTCGGCAAAGAAGAACGACAGACGCTTAAACTGGAACGCGAAGGTGAGGTTGGCACGCACTATGTTGCGCCGATCGCCCAGGTTCCACTCCCCCAGCAGCCCCGACGGCGTGTCGATCGACACCACAAAAGCCTTGGAGTCGTTGATGTATTGCACAAGCGAGGTGAAACCGCCCTTCAGCGGCTCCATAAGCCCCGACCCGAAAAGCCCGTCAATCACTATGTCGCCATAGCCCAGCGCCGGCGGGTCAAACTCGCCACCCACCACCTCGGTGTAGTCAATCCCACTCATCGCCACCAGGCGGTCGCGGTTCATGCGGCAGCAGTCGCTAAGCCGCGACGAGGGCACATTGAAGAAAAACACCTCTATGCGCGTGTAGCCCTCGGCCCACAGCAGCCGCGACACGGCAAGCGCATCGCCGCCATTGTTGCCCGGACCGGCAAACACGATGAAGCGGCGGTCGGGCCGCCATCGCGACATTATCTCATAGGTCACCGACGTGGCGGCCCGCTCCATGAGGTCGATTTGAGAAATCTTCTCAAGCTCCACGGTGCGTGCATCTATGGCCTTTATCTCCTTGGTTGTGAATATCTTCATATCTTGCCTGTTGCTTCGTTGTAGTCATTGCCGGCGGCTCAACTGCCTCCGTGATGAAATAATTTACAAAATTAGCAATTTTCACCGACATTTTGCTCGCCTCAACACATTATTTAACAACTTTCCCCCCACTCGGGTCTTTCTCAACGGGTTAATTAATGCAAAAACTTCACATTTTCCAATTATTATTCTTATGCTTAGGCTAAATATTGATTGTTTTTCTTACCTTTGCACTTATTTTCTTTACATTTTTGAACAATCTATCACTAACCATCAATTCGTTATGCGTAAATTTAGACTTTTTATTGCTCTGGTCGCTTTGGCCGCTATGAGTGTTGCCGCCTCGGCCGCGATCTCTCTGCCCGCCACCAAAGTGGCTAAATTGAAGGGCGAGGTGAATCACCCGTTCTCTGCTTTGCGCCACAATGGCTCTCAGCAGCTCTTCGGAGCCACCTCGCTCGCCGCGCCTCTTGCTGCCAACGGCGAGGCCGATGTCTCTCTTAGCAACATTGGCGGCTGGGGCACTCTCGAGGGTCCCGACGGCACCGACTGGTTCTACTCCCAGTCGTTCACTATGAACCCCACCAACCAGTGGTATTACGGCGGCTCCACCATCACCATCTACAACGACTTCTGCGAGAAGGTGTGGGAGTTCTCTATCGACATTCCCGATGCCACTCTCGTGAACCAAATCCAGCCTTTCGGCAAAATCACCCGCTCGTTCTTCGAGCGCAACACCAGCTCCTACGAGGTGATGGTGTATGTGCACCGCATCGTAAAACCGGGCGTGGCTACTGCCGACATTCAGGTGCACAGCAGCAACGGAGGTAACATTCTCACCTATGAGGGCGCCGAGAGCGCTATGCTCGTGAGCGAGGGCACCAGTGCCTACTCCATGAAGGAGCGCCTCGCCCTGGCCTACTTTGAGGAGGTCGACGGCGTGGAGACCTACCGCTTCGACATTCTCCGAAAGGGCACCTACAGCGAGGGTCCCGACCCCGTGGTTGACCACTCGTTCACCATCGACTACAACACCATTCACTACTCCGACGGAAACGGCTTCTTCATCAAGTATATCGATGGACAGTTCTACTATGTGCTCTCTCACTATGAGAAGCCCTATGTGGAAAGCTACGACTGGGCGACCGGCGATATGATCTACAGCGAGGACAACAACTTCCTCGTGGAAGTATATGACCAAAACTACTCTAAGATTGGCGGCATTTCAGCCCCGGTGGAAATGGGCTCGGCTATGCCTATGATGTATGCCTTCAATATCTTCTCGGCCAACGACATCAGCTTCGGTTACTACACCGGCGACGACCAGCTCAACCTGGTGCTCGCCACCTACGACTATGTGGTGGCTACCGACTCCTACACCTACTTCATCGATGCCTACAATGCTCAGGGCGAGGTGGTGAGGTCTATCGCTTCGGGCGTGAGCAACTGGAAGTCGCTCGCCTCAGTTGCCGGCTTCGACGACCAGGTGGCTCTGCTCAAGACCAACGAGCAGGGCGAGCCTTTCTATGAGCTCCTCAACCTCCCCTCCTGCCAGGTGGCAGGCGTGCTCACCTCGTCGATGGACGGCCGCCTTATTTCGTCAAACTTCGACCGCGTGAAGACCACCGATGGCTTCAAGTATGTAATCGGCATGGGTCAGGGTGGCAGCGACGACGCCGGCAATGTGATTGCCTCGGTGGCTTGGTACAACAGCGACCTCTCGCTCAACCGCTACACCAACTTCAACCTGGGTCCCAATGGCGAGATGTTTTCTCCCGTGCTCATCGGTGAGTATCTTAATCCCTATATCTTCGATACCGACGATGAGATGGAATACATCTACATCGCTAAAATCAAGCGCACCGATGGCTCCAACAAAATCGACAATGTGCTCTGCATAGCTAATGAAGACGGCTCGCTGATTCGCGACTTTAAGGGTAACTCCATCGATGGCGACTACTCCAATGGCTCGCTCCTCAACCTTGGCACTTCCCACCCAAGCATCTTCGTGGCCTACGCCAACTCTTCGGCCAATACTTTCAAGGTGGATTTCTTCAACCTGCCTCTAATCAAGTTTGAGGGTGGCTCGGGCACTGCCGACGACCCTTACCTCGTGGCAAGCGCCGGCGACCTCATGCAGGTGCAGAACAGCCCCACTGCCTACTTCAAGCAGGTGGCCGACATCGACCTGAAGGGTATCGACTGGTCGCCGGTTGAGCTACAGGGCGGCTACGACGGCAATGGCCACGCTATCCGCAACCTCACCATCTCGCCCTCTGCCACCGGCAATGTGGGTATCTTCAGCACCGTGACCGGCACCGACGCTTCGGCTCGCGCATATATCAAGGACCTCACCATCGTCGATGCCTCTATCAATGCCGGCAATGATGTGGATGCCGTGGGAGTGGTGGCCGGCGAAGTGGTGGCCGGTGAGATTAGCAATGTGCACATCGTGGGCGCCGAGGTGAATTGGGACGCTGATTTTGCCTCTACTATCGGCGGCATTGCCGGAACAGGAACTTTCCAGACTATTGTCACCAACTGCTCTGTGGAATCGCTCTCCATCACTTCGGCACAGGCCAACCAGACCGGTGGCGTGCTGGGCAATCTTGGCAACACCACTCACGTGAGCAACTGCGCCGTGAAGATGACTGCCTCCACCCGCAACACTCTCGGTGGCATCGTGGGCGCTGCCGGTGGCGTGAGCGCCGACGGTTCTATCACCAATTGCCACGCCGATGTGCTGCTCACCGCCGAGAATGGAATTGGCGGTATAACCGGCTCGTCGTCGCGCATTCGCATCGCCAATTGCTATGCCACGGGAACAATCGTCGCCACTTGCCCCGAATATGGCGACTACAACGACCCCTACTACAGCGCAGGTGGCATTATCGGCACTCTTGCCACCGACTGGAATGGCTCCTCTGCTATCGTGCTCGAGAACTGCGTGGCTGCCCTCAGCGAGATTTCGGTGAGCGACCCTGCCAACACCTCCGGCACTTTCAATGCCATTGGCCGCGTGGTGGGCGCTTCGGCCGTCTTGGTGGGCCACACTGAGAAGGGTATCAAGAACTGCTTTGCCAACAAGGACATGACTATCAACGGCCTCACCTCTACCTCGGCCGACAACACCTCTACCGCCGGCGCCGATGTGGCTCTCAGCGAGCTCAACCGCGACTTCTTCGAGGGTCTTGGCTTCGCCTATGGCGACAATGCCGACGCTCCCTGGACCGACGACACCCTGCCCGTGCTCTTCTTCGAGCTGACTCCCAAGGATATTCATTTCGACTACACATCGATCACCTCCGAGGAAACCGGTGCCTCGCTCTCCAACACGCTCCATATTCTGGGCGGCGACTTCAACGAGGTTGTGTTCTCGTCGAGCGACGAGAGTGTTGCCACCATTGGCAGCATCGTGGAGGACCACGACAATTCGAGCGCAACCGTTGAAGTCCTCACCGTGGCAAATGGCGTGGCCACAATCACCGCTTGCGTCGACGACCTGCTCTACGCCTCGTTCACCGTCACCGTCAATGACCAGTCGGGCGTGAACGATGCCGTAGCAGTGAAGACCGCAATCCTTGTGAAGAACAACGTGGTGGCAGCCCCCGGCGCTGCCAAGATTGAAATCATCAACATGAGCGGCGCGTGCGTGGCGCGTGCTGCCGGCACAAGCCTCAGCACCGCAGCCCTCACCCCCGGCATCTACATAGCAGTAGCCACCAATGCCGCCGGCGAGCGCACCACCCTCAAGTTCTCCAAGCAATGACCCATGAGCTTTAAGCAATAAGCTAAGGGGCTGTTCCTTTGTGGGAGCAGCCCCTTTCGCATCCCCCACCCCTACCCCACTCCTAACTAATAACTCCTAACTAATAACTCCAAACTCCTATTATAACTTTTTCACGAAAATATTTGCTTATCTTTACGTTTTGCACTACTTTTGCCCTCGACTTTAGAAATCTGCCCTATAGTCATCACAACTTTAATTAATCTATAATTTGTAAAAGTCATGTTGGAAAAAACTAATGTTAAGGTTCTCGACCGCGTTGTAGTGCGTTTCTCGGGCGACTCGGGCGACGGCATGCAGCTCGCCGGGAACATTTTCTCTAACGTGTCGGCCGGCGTGGGAAACCAGATTTCCACTTTCCCCGACTATCCCGCCGAGGTGCGTGCGCCGCAAGGCACGCTCAGTGGTGTGTCCGGTTTTCAAGTGCATATCGGAAAGGGTGTTTACACTCCAGGCGACAAGGCCGATGTGCTCGTGTCGATGAACCCAGCCGCTCTCAAGCAGAATGTGAAATTCCTCAAAGAGGGCGGAGTGGCTATCGTGGATATTGACTCTTTCAAGAAAGCCGACCTCGACAAGGCGCTCTATTCTACCGACGACCCCTACAAGGAAATCGGCCTCAAGGGCGAGGTCGTGGAGGTGCCTATGACCTCCATGGTGAAGGCTGCACTCGAGGGCAGCGGCCTCGACCTCAAGAGCGTGATGAAGTGCAAGAATATGTTTGCCCTGGGCCTCGTGTGCTGGCTCTTCGACCGCCCGCTCGACAGTGCCCTGCGCTATCTCCACAATAAATTCGCCAAGAAACCTGCCATATATGAGGCTAATGCCAAGGTGATGCAAGCCGGTTACGACTACGGCCACAACATTCACGCCTCGGTTTCGACCTACCGCATCGAGAGCGACGCTATTCGCCCCGGCACCTACACCGACGTTAACGGAAACACTGCCACCGCATGGGGTCTTATCCTGGCCTCGGAGAAGAGCGGTCTGCCTCTCTTCCTCGGCAGCTACCCCATCACTCCTGCCACCGATATTCTCCACGAGCTCGCCAAGCGCAAGGACCTGGGCGTAAAGGCCTGCCAAATGGAGGACGAGATTGCCGGCGTATGCTCGGCTATCGGAGCGGCTTTTGCCGGAAACCTGGCCGTGACGAGCACTTCGGGCCCCGGACTCGCGCTAAAGAGCGAGGGTATCGGCCTCGCCGTGATGGCCGAGCTTCCGCTCGTGATTATCGACGTGCAGCGTGGTGGACCATCGACCGGTCTTCCCACAAAAACCGAGCAGACCGACCTGCGCCAGGCTCTCTACGGCCGCAATGGTGAGTCGCCCCTCGCCGTGGTGGCTGCCGCTTCGCCCACCGACTGCTTCAACATGGCTTTCGAGGCTGCCCGAATCGCCGTCGAGCACATGACACCCGTGGTGCTGCTCACCGATGGCTTCATCGCCAATGGCTCATCGGCATGGCGCATTCCCGAGGATGATGAATACCCCGCCATCAAGCCAAATTTCGTGAAGCCTGAGATGCTTGAGCAGGGCTGGCGACCTTATATGCGCAATGAGGAAACTGAGGTGCGCTACTGGGCCATCCCCGGCACGCCCGGCTTCCAGCACCGCCTCGGCGGACTGGAGAAGGACTACCGCACAAGCGCTATCTCTACCGACCCTGCCAACCACGAGAAGATGGTGCAGGCCCGACAGCGAAAAATCGACCTCATCGCTCGCAATATCCCCAACCTCGAGGTGCAGGGGAACCCCGATGCCGACACTCTGCTCATTGGCTGGGGCGGAACCTACGGCCACCTCTTCTCGGCCGTCAACGAGCTTAATGCCGCCGGAAAGCCCGTGGCTTTTGCCCACTTCAGCTACATTTGCCCGCTCCCTGCCAATACTGCCGAGGTTATCGGCCGCTACAAGCGCGTGATCGTGGCCGAGTTAAACAATGGCCAGTTTGCCGACTACCTGCAGGCTAAGCACCCTATGACCGACTTCAAGCGCATCAACAAGGTGCAGGGTCAGCCATTCTTGGTGAAGGAAATTATCGATGGTGTAACTAAATTTATGGAGGCTTGATTATGGAAGATTTGAAATACTGTGCTGCCGACTACAAGAGCGACCAATATGTGCGCTGGTGCCCGGGCTGTGGCGACCACGCCGTGCTTAATGTGCTTCACAAGGCTATGGCCGAGCTGGGCGTTGCCCCGCACAACACGGCCGTGATTTCGGGTATCGGTTGTAGCTCCCGTCTGCCCTACTACATGAACACCTATGGCTTCCACACCATTCATGGCCGTGGCGGTGCCGTGGCTACCGGTTTCAAGGTGGCAAACCCCGAGATGACCGTCTGGCAGGTGTGTGGCGATGGCGACGGCCTCGCCATTGGCGGAAACCACTTCATTCACGAGGTGCGCCGCAATGTCGACCTGAATGTGCTCATGCTCAACAACAAAATCTATGGCCTCACCAAGGGCCAGTATTCGCCCACAAGCGACCGCGGTTTTGTGAGCAAGTCGTCGCCCTATGGCACCACCGAGGACCCGTTTATCCCCGCCGAGCTGGTGTTTGGCGCACGTGGCACTTTCTTCGCCCGTAGCATCGATGTGGAGCTGAAAATCTCCCAGGAGGTAATGGTGGCCGCCGCCAAGCACAAGGGCTGCTCGGTGGTCGAAATCCTCCAGAACTGCGTGATTTTCAACAATGGCATTCACAACTATATCACCGACCGCGCAACCCGCGCCGAGCGTACTATTCACCTCGTCCACGGCGAGAAAATGCTCTTCGGAGCCAACTTGGAAAAGGGCCTGGTGCAAGACGGTTTCGGGCTGAAGGCCGTGACCCTGGGTGAGAATGGCTACTCTATCGACGACGTGCTCGTGCACGACGCTCACTGCCGGAGCAACTTCCTCCACCAGCAGCTCGCTATGATGGACGGCCACGACCTGCCTCTCGCTATTGGCGTTATCCGCGATGTCGAGGCTCTCTCCTACGACCGGGAGGTGGCCGCTCAGGTGGCCGAGGTTCGCGCTAAGAAGAACCTCAAGTCGCTCCGCGACCTCGTCCTCTCCGGCGAAACCTGGGAAGTGAAATAACCCCGCTTCTTAGGGTCAATATACCAAAAACTGGGATAACCCCCTCGGTTATCCCGTTTTTTTTATTATCCCCGCCTCTATCTTCTTTATTGTTGCTTTGTGTTAAATTGTGGGAAATTCCACGCTTTCGTTGTTCCATTTCTCACCATTGTTTTTGTTTTCACCAATTTATCGCTACTTTTGTTGTCCTTAAACGAATTTTTGATTAAAATGACCTATAAAGAAGATCTTAAAGAAAAGGGATTCTCTATCAGCGAGTCCAACATCAACGATTTGGAAAAAGACACTTTCACCGCCATCAATGGCAGCACTTTCTTGTTCTGCACCCATGGAATGGCTTCGCTCGAAGTGAACATGATGGTCTACACCATGCGACCCAACAGCTTTATCTCCATCCCTCACGACTCTCTCGTGAAGGTAACTGCCCGTTCCGACGATTTCTCCTGCATTCGCCTCGTCTATTGCAAGGAAATCGGCCTCTCGGCCTCGGTGGGCTTGAACATGGATACTATGCAGCACATTTTCCTCAATCCTTTTATCCAGCTTTCTTGCCCAAGCACTACCGCTCTGCTCCTTAATCTGCTCGGCGTGCTATCCCATTACTACAAGCTGCCCAACTTTGCTCACCACTCTGAATTCGTCACCGGCATTATCCGAAACCTTTTCATCGCCGTGGCCGACATTTCTGCCTCTATGCGCTCCGACGCGCTCCAATCCTCTGTATTCACCTCGGCCGACTCCTATTTCATCAATTTCATCAAGCTCCTCAATGAGCACTGCTGCCAGCAGCACGATGTGGCTTTCTATGCCGACAAGCTCAATATCACTCCTAAATACCTCAACGAAATCGCCCGCAAAACCGCAAACCGTACTGCTAAGGACATCATCTCTAAGTTTATCGTAGCCCGCATAAAGCGTGAGCTGCTCATCTCGGGCAACTCGGTGCAGCGCATAGCCTACGACTTCAATTTCTGCGACCAGTCGAGCCTCGGAAAGTTCTTCAAAAAGGCCACCGGAATGTCGCCCGTGGCTTTCCGCCACTCCCACAAGTAACCTAAGCCCCCCCGAAATTCGGGCGAACCCAAAAAGGGCTGACTCCTGCAATAGGTGCCAGCCCTGATTTTGTATGCTCGGCTCAAAAAAGTTTTATCGGACAGCAATAATATTAATTGTTTATTTATCTATCCCTTAGTAATTAAGGTTGATAAAGCATTACTTCATATTCAAGCCCACCATTTCTTCGAGCGAAACGAAGTTGTAGCCTTTCTTTTTCAGCGTCTTAATCAAATCCGGCAGACGGTTGTAGAATTTATCGGTACGCTCGGGATCTGTGCCCATGTGCACCATCAGAATGTGACCGTTAAGACCATTGGGGTCGGTCTTTTCGCACTTCATAATATCGTTCCACAACTTCTTGCTCGAGCAATATTTTGCACCCATGCTCGGAGTAGTATAGTCCTTCGACGAACCGGTGCCGGGAGTGAAATTCACCACTTGCAAGCCCAATTCTTTAGCCCAACTTGCCACAGTGCTATTGTACCACTCAAAAGGAGGAATAAAATAGGGAGCATCGCTCTTGGCAATGCCATGCTGCGCCAACGATTCAAAACTGCGTTTTATGTCGTCGACAAATTCCTGCTTGGTAACAAGCAGCGAGTCGGGATTTTCCCAAGCTGCATAAAGCAAATGTCCGTAGCTGTGACTTCCCACATAGTGCCCCTCGTTCTTCATTCGCTTGAGCAAATCGGGGAACAGGTTGGCAAACTCACCTGTGATGAAAAATGCGCCCTTCACCTGATTTTTCTTCAGTGTATTGAGGATTTTTTCGCCGCCTTCAGCCACATTGTGTCCGGTAAACACCAAGCAAATATTCTTCTTCGACACATCGCCGCGAACCACTCCGCCATGGCTATAGACATTGCGGTCGGCAGCTACGCCGCTTTGCGCCATACCTTCCATCTGATAGGTCGACAACGGGAATGTGAGCGATGCGGTGCCATCCATAGTAGGCTCATTGGTGGAGTAATCGTGCATATTGTCGTGAAACACCATATAATCCATCTGGAAATCGTCATAGTTGGTAGGACCAAAGCCGTTGCGCACATCGTGGACGAGATTCACGCCCCTGAGGTTGTCGAAAATATTCTTATACACAGGGCCGTCAACGAGACCTCCGGTGGTATTGCCCACATTTTCGTACACGAGGCTCGAGTGAGGCTGACGAGGATAATTGCCGCCTAAAGGCAATTCCACCACCATGCTCACGCCCCACGGATTGCAACCAAAGAGCCAGTCGCGCAGCGAACCCTCCATCTCCTGGTAGGTGGTGTCGCCGGTGAGTTGACGATAGAGTATGCACTGAGTAATCAGCGCCGAAGTGAGGTTGTTGGAGCACCAAACGCTCGGCACTCCGTTCATAAACGGTGAGTCGAGTTCTTTTGCGCGTTCGTACACCCGCTGCAAACCCGACTTGATGTTGCGAATAAACTCACGCTTAATGCGTTCGCCGCCCATCATGGCAAGTTGATAGTGCCCCATATTCATAAAGGGATATATCTGATAGTGCTTCACACTGTCGGCACCCATCCAGGGCGTAACCGGCTCGCGGCGGCCGTATTCAAGTGCTTGCTGCAGATATTTCTTGTCGCCGGTCTTGCGATACAGTTCTATTGCTCCGAGTTCCATATCATCCACCCAGTTATCTTCTTCGTAGATGTAGGGCGATATCACCGATACCGTTTGGCAGTTGCCGGGCTTGTCGAGGCCCACTTGATAAGCATCGACAGCCTTGGCGCCAATTATTTCGGCAAGTTCAGGATAAAACGGCTTCAACACCTGCGAACCGAAAGCAAAATCGCTTGCAAATTTGCCGGCAGTGCTTGCCACGCCCATTGTAGCATTCATATACTTGCCACGCTGTTGGGGCTCACCGGTGCAGAAATACACCGGGCGACCGTTGTTGGGACCATAGCCATAGTCGGCGGGGTCGTTTTGCGGCAGTCGCATACCCACGTGGTCGCGGTCGTCGGCAAGTTGGTTATACAGTTCGCCTTTCTCCGGATTCATGCGATTGAGCCAATCCATACCCCATCTTATCTCGTCCACGATGTCGGGTATACCATTGGCACCGGCAAGGCCATCGGTTTTGTGATAGTCGCCAAATGCTTCGGGATTCTGGCTGTAGGCAAACATCAACTGATAGATGGCATTGGCAGTGGTGGTGGTATACTGCAAGCAGTCGCTGGCATCATGCCATCCGCCGCGCACGTCTATGTATTGCCCGGTCTTGGTAGGGTGATACACTATGTAGCCGTCTTTCTGATGGCAATGCGCATTGAGGTAAGGATTGAAGCCGCAACGGTTCTGCCGCAGATAATTGAGCACAAAATCGGCAGTACCGTTATACACCGCGCCATTGATGGCAAAATCGGCAGAGCGCGAATTGCCCACGCGGATGTAATAGGTGCCGGGAGTGGTAAGTTTTGAGAAATTAAGGCGGCATGTAGTGAGCATTTTACCGTAAGGCGCAGTGGCAGTCACTTCGCCCTGAGCCGAGCGATACACCACCTTGTGCGTGTAGGCATCGCACACCTCAAATGCGCCCACCGAGCGCGTTTCGTTGCTTAGAAACACCGCCACCTTTGTGGCTTTGGGGATATACCCTAACTGATTGATGCGAATGTAGTCGGCAGCATAACTCGCCGTCATCATCGCTGAAGTTAAAATAGCTGTTAACAGTCTCTTCATGACATTTCTTTTTTTTAATGGTTTTAACTAACAATATTTGGGTTTGTTTATTTGATTTTCCCTAAATTCCGTAGCACTTTAGTTTAACTTTTTTATAAGTGCTTGAGCAACAAAAAAGTTGCTCAGGATTTTACCTTGTCAGATTTTTTCACCTATCTTAGTGTTGCGAATCAAAATATGTATCAAACCCGACAGACATGGTAAAGGTAGCAATAAAATCTG
>CAMGFF010000013.1 GCA_946055125.1 uncultured Prevotellaceae bacterium
GCTGCCGTCACCTATTTGCTCACCATGGAGCCCACTGCCAGCTTCTGGGACTGCCCGGAATTTATCTCACAAGGCTTCAAACTCGAAATTGGTCACCCACCCGGCAACCCTATCTTCATGCTTGCCGCGCGTTTTGCCATTAATTTCACAAGCGACATCAGCAATGTGGCTCTGTGTGTCAATGCCATGTCGGCACTGCTCAGCGCCGGCACCATCCTGCTGCTGTTCTGGACCGTCACTCACCTTGTGAAGCGCCTTGTCGTGGCCGACGATGCCACCGGTGTGAGCCTCACCGAGATGCTCGTGATATTCGGCAGCGGAGTGTGTGGCGCCCTGGTTTATACCTGGAGCGACACATTCTGGTTCTCGGCCGTCGAGGCCGAGGTGTATGCTTTCTCATCTTTCTGCACCGCGCTGGTATTCTGGCTAATTCTCAAGTGGGAAAACCGCGCCGACGAGCCTCACAGCGACCACTGGCTGGTGCTCATAGCCTATGTGATTGGCGTGTCGGTGGCCGTGCACCTGCTCAACCTGCTCTGCATCCCCGCCATCGTGCTCGTGTTCTACTACAAGAAGTTCAAGAACACCAATGCCAAGGGCTCGCTGCTCGCGCTGCTGCTCTCGTTTGGCATAATCGTGCTCATTCTCTACGGATTGGTGCCGGGCTTCGTGGAGGTGGCTCAGGACATGGAGCTGTTCTTCGTCAACACCCTCGGCCTGGGCTTCAACTCGGGAGTGCTGTTCTACACCATCGCGCTCTTCGGCGTGTTCATCTGGAGCATCTATGAGCTCTACAAGCAGGCAAGCCCCACACGCATCAAGCTCTCGTTCTTCCTGAGCATATTCCTCTCGGGTATGCTCTTCATTGGCGACGGCTTCTTGATTCCCGCCGTGCTCACCCTGGCTCTCATCATCTATCTCTACAAATACTGCAACCGCATTCCGGCCCGCATATTCGCCCTCACGGTGATGAGCATCTTCGTGATCTTCATCGGCTACTCTTCCTATGCCCTTATCCTTATCCGCTCAAGTGCTCAGACACCGATGGACCAAAACTCCCCCGACAACGTGTTTGCCCTGGGCAGCTACCTCAACCGCGAGCAATATGGCGACCGTCCGCTGCTCTACGGGCAGACGTTCAACGCCGGCGTGGTTTACAAGGACAACGGCGAGGGCGCTATGAAGCCCGTGAAGATTGAGGGAAAGGCACTATATGCCAAGGAGGTGAAGACCGACCCCTCGCAGCCCGACCGCTACAAGCAGATTGGCACTGCCGACAAATATGTCACTTCGCCCGAAATGGACATGCTATTCCCTCGAATGCACAGCGGCGCACACGCCCGCGAGTACAAGGAGTGGATAGGCATGGTGGGAACCACAGTGAATGCCACCACGCAGCTCGACAAGGACGGAAACACTATCTCCACCGAGCCTAAGGTGAAGCCCACTTTCGTGGAAAACCTCCGTTTCTTCATCGACTACCAGCTCAACTACATGTACTGGCGATACTTCATGTGGAACTTCGTGGGCCGACAGAACGACATTCAGGGCAGCGGCGAAATCACACACGGAAACTGGATTAGCGGTATTCCCCTAATCGACGACCTCCGACTCGGCGACCAGTCGCTTCTCCCAAGCGACCTCGGCGAGGGCAACAAGGGTCACAACGTCTTCTTCATGCTCCCATTGCTCCTGGGTATCATCGGCTTGCTCTGGCAGGCCTATGCCGGAAAACGTGGCATCGAGCAATTCTGGGTGGTATTCTTCCTCTTCTTCATGACCGGTATCGCTATCGTAATCTATCTTAACCAGACTCCCAGCCAGCCGCGCGAGCGCGACTATGCCTTCGCCGGCTCGTTCTATGCCTTCGCCATCTGGGTGGGAATGGGCGTTGCCGGCCTGTGGAAGCTAATCCTCGCAATCGTGAAGAAGGTGAAGAAGCAGAAGGATACCTGCGCACGCACATCGTTGATTGCCGCCCTGGCAGCCGCCCTGGTGGGCCTCTTTGTGCCGCTGCAAATGGTGGGACAAACCTGGGACGACCACGACCGCTCGGGCCGATACCCGGCTCGCGACTTCGGCATGAACTACCTCTCGAGTGTGGCGCCTAATGGTATCATTTTCACCAATGGCGACAACGACACCTTCCCATTGTGGTACTGCCAGGAGGTGGAGGGTTACCGCACCGACGTGCGCGTGGTCAACCTAAGCTACCTCACCACCGACTGGTATATCAACCAGATGCGCCGCCCATCCTACGAGTCGGCTCCGCTTCCAATGCAGGCCAATGCCCTCACCTTTGCCTACGATGAGCGTCAGTATAACTACTTCATCGAGCCCGACCACACTCCCACTCCGGTGCTCGAGTCGCTCGCACAGCTCTACTCCTCCGAATATAAGAACAACCCCTGGCACCTGCCTCAAATCACTCACCCGGTGATGTATATCCCCGTGGATTCGGCTGCCGTGGTTGCCGCCGGAATTGTTGCCCCCGAGCGCGCCCACCGCATTGAGCCGCGCATCGACTGCAACATGCTTGCCGACAAATACACCGCCGGCGAGATGGCTATGAGCTCAAGCAAGGTGATGACGCTCGACATCATCGCATCTTCGGCAGCTCAGGGCTGGAAGCGACCCGTGTATTTCGCCATGACCGTCCCCGACCGCTACTACGCCGGTCTCTCGCCCTACATGGAGAGCACCGGAATGGCCTATCAGGTGATGCCCATGAAGAACCCGCTATATGAATACTCGGGCGAAATCGCCACCAACACCAAGGTGATGTACGACAACGTGATGACTAAATTCCGCTGGGCCGGCCTCGACGCCGACCAGAACGGCGACCGATACTGGGACGAGACCATTCGCCGTATGGTCACAACCACACGCTCTGCAATGACCGACCTTGCCTACGACCTCATCTCCGAGGGCTCCTACGACAAGGCCCGAACAATTCTTAACCTCATGGACGAGAAACTCCCCGTGAAGGCCGTGCCCTATTCGCTACAGCTCGGCATGCGCTACGCCCAAATCCGTAAGGCTCTCGCCGACCGCAGCGGCAATGCCGCCGACAAGGCCAAGGCCATCGCTATCACTAAGGACGAGGTGCTGCGCTACGCCACTTATGTGCGCTTCTACCAGACGCTCACGCCCGACCTCTACAACCGCCTCGCCTACACCGACCAGTATATCGACCAGCGTTACTTTGTCGACCTGCTCCAGTACTACAACGAGCTCGATGAGCCGGGCATGGAGAAACTCCTCTCCGAGGTCACTGCAATGGGTGTGAACATCGACCGAATCTACGACTTCGTGCGTGCCCAGACCCAGCAGCAACAGCAAGCCGCCGCTGCCGCTCAGGCCTCTGAGGAGGTATATGCCGAGGAACCCGACGCCGACTTCGACCTCTCGTCTGCCTTTGGCGAATAACCCTCCATCTACACAAAATGCTGATCGAACAACCGCCTCTACTTTACAGAATACTGTTCCCCGATACGGTGTGGAGAATCCACCGCCGCCGGAGGACAGTATTCCTCACTTTCGACGATGGCCCTATCCCCGAGGTCACGCCCTGGGTACTCGACACCCTCGACAGCTTTGGCGTGAAGGCCACCTTCTTCCTCGTGGGCGACAATGTGAGCCGCCACCCTGAGCTCCTCCGGGAAATCCTGCGCCGTGGACACAGTGTGGGAAACCACACCATGAACCACATGCAGAGCACCAAGGTCTCCACTCGCACCTACCTGCGGAATGTGGCAATGGCCCACAAGCTCATCGGCTCGCGCCTGTTCCGACCGCCTCACGGACTCGTGCGCTGGAGCACCGCAAAGGTGCTGAAACGGCACTTCTCGCTCATCATGTACGACCTGGTGTCGCGCGACTACAACAGCAAGCTCACAGGCGAGCAAGTGCTTGACAATGTGAAGCGTTATGCCCGCAAGGGCTCTATCATTGTGTTTCACGACTCCCTCAAGGCCGAGCGCAATATGCGCTATGCCCTGCCTCGCGCCATCGAGTGGCTCAAGGCAAAGGGCTACGCCTTCGAGGCTATCCCAATGAAGTAATTATGAGCGACCTCAAGGAACTGATTCGTGCCGAGGCTTTGAGGCTGGGCTTCGATGCCTGTGGATTTGCCCGTGCCGAGGTGGTCGACGCCGAGGCGCAGCTGTGGTACGACAGCTGGATTGCCACAGGCCGGAACCACTGCATGGACTACGCCTCGCGTTACAGCGACGTGCGCTCCGACCCGCGCCTCCTCCTCCACGGCGCTCGCACGGTGATCTCGCTCGCACTGGGCTACTTCCCGGCTGTGCTGCAGGACCGCGACTCTCCGCAATTCTCTTTCTATGCCTATGGCCGCGACTACCACGAGGTGTTGCGCGAGCGGCTCAAGGCTCTTGCCGCTTTCATCACCGGGCTGAATGAGTGCGGGTGCCGCATCTGTGTCGACACGGCCCCCATTCGCGAGAAATACTGGGCGCAGCGTGCTGGCATTGGCTTCGTGGGTCGCAACAACCTGCTCATCCTCCCCGGCCGTGGCTCTTTCTTCTTCCTCGGCGAGATTGTCACCTCCCTGCCTCTCGACCCCGATGAGCCTTGCCGCCTCACCTGCGGCAACTGCCGCCGCTGTGAGATCTTTTGCCCCGGAAAGGCGCTGAGCGGCGGTGTGGCCCTCGACGCTGCCCGCTGCCTCTCCTGCCAGCTCATCGAGAACCGCAGCGAGGCTCTTCCCGAGTGGGTGGGCAAGTGCGCCGGCAAGCGCGTCTACGGCTGCGATGTGTGCCAGCGTTGGTGCCCCCACAACGCCCTCGCCACGCCCTCACTCGTCGAGCATTTCGCCATCTCACCCGAGCTGCAGCACATCACCGCCCAAGCTATTGCCAAAATGACCGACGAGCAATTCCGCAAAATCTTCCGCCACAGCGCAGTGCGCCGCCTAAAGCTCGCCGGACTCCAAAGAAACCTCCGTGCTATATCCCAAAATCTTTGAAATGCAAAAAAATCGAAAACTCGCGGTTTTTTTAGCTTTTGTGAAAGTTATTGCGTATTTTTGCCAAATATTTGGTAAACTATTAATCATATTGGAACTAAATGAATCACATCGGCAAGCTTATACTTTCAGGGCTGTTTCTTCTCGCCGGATCTTCGCTCCTTGCTCAGGAGCCTGTCGCGACCGACTCTAAAAAACTTGAAAATAAATTCTTCAATCACCTCGACCTCGGCCTCACAGTGGGCTCCACGGGCCTGGGCCTCGACCTCGCCGCCCCTGTGGGCAATGTGGTGAAGGTGCGCACCGGCGTTTCATGGGTGCCTCCCGTGAATGTGCCGCTTCACTTCAACATAATGAGCTACAGCAACGGAACCGTCACCGAAAGCAATTTCGAGAAAGCTCAAGACCTCCTAAAGGGTCTCACAGGATTCGATGTGAACAAGGAAGTCACAGTCGACGCAAAGCCAAGCATGGTCACCTGGAAGCTGCTGGTCGATGTCTATCCTTTCCGCAACAACAAGCACTGGCACTTCACCGCCGGTTTCTACCTCGGCGGCAAGAAAATCGGCAGCGCCGTGAATGGCGTGAAAGACGCTCCCACGCTCGTGGGTGTGGGTATGTACAACAGCATCTACGACTTCTTCACCGGAACCGACGAATATGGCGACCCCAACTACCTCTCGAAGCCTATCTACAACGATGTGTATATCGACCCCGAGGTGGGCGACGCCCTGCGCGACAAGCTCCTTGGCTACGGCCGCCTTGGCGTGCACATAGGCGACCAGTATGTCACCGATGAGAACGGCGAGCGGGTGAAAAAGCCTTTCATAATGGTGCCGGGCAACGATGCAACCCTCCGCGCCGAGGCCTGGGTCAACCGATTCCGCCCTTACCTCGGTTTCGGCTACGGCGGCTATGCCGACAAGGCTAAGCGCCTCTATGTGGGACTTGAGGCCGGCGCGATGTTCTGGGGCGGACACCCAAAGATTATCACCTTCAATGGAGTCCGCGAAACGCCCGACGACCCCTTGTATGCCACCGACCTAACCCGCGACGTGGAGAACGTGCGCGGCCAGGTGGGCGACTACATCAAGCTAATAAAAGCCCTAAAGGTGTGCCCCGTCCTCGAGTTCCGCGTGGCCTACACCCTCTTCTAACCCTATCCCCCTCTCCACTCTCACCCAACTATGAGAATTGCAATCTACGGAAACACATATCAGGATAAATTCTTCGAGCCCCTCGAGCGGCTCTTCGAGGCTCTCGCAGGGCGTAATGCCTGGGTTGCCATCGACCGCCCATTCTTCGACTACCTCTCTCTCCACACCACCGTCACTCCCAAGGTGAACGAGGTTATCGACTCCGGCAGCAACTTCGATGCCGCAATCGCACTGAGCATTGGCGGCGACGGCACTTTCCTGCGCACCGCCGAGAAAGTAGCTCACCGTGGAATACCTATCCTGGGCATTAACACCGGACACCTCGGCTACCTTGCCGACGCGAGCGTGGAAAACATCGACGAGGTCGTCGACAACATCTTCAATGGCAATTACAAAATCGAGGAACGCACCGTGCTACATGCCTCAACCGACGCTCCAGTGGAACTCATCAACCCTTTTGCCCTCAATGAGATTGCTATCAATCGCCAGTCGTCGGCCCTCATGATGTGCATGCACACCTGGGTGAATGGCTGCGACCTAACCACCTATAAGGGCGATGGCCTTATCATCTCCACCCCCACCGGCTCCACTGCCTACAACCTGAGCGTTGGTGGCCCTATTCTTGAGCCTACGAGCAACAACATCGTGCTCTCGCCCATCTCGGCACACTCGCTCACCATGCGCCCGCTGGTGCTGCGCGACGACTGCGTTATCAATATCACCACCAATTCCCGTGCTCCTCAATTCCAGCTCAGCATCGACGGCCGACAGTTCACACTCCCAGTGGGTTCTTCTATCTCGGTGCGTAAGGCCGATTTCACGGTGAAGGTGATTCAGCACACAGGCCACAACTTCGCTCACACGCTCCGCAACAAGCTCATGTGGGGAATTGATTCAGTGAGGAGTTAGGAGTTTTTTAGTTTTTTTTGAGGAAACAATTATTATGTTTTGTGGATATATTAAGGATAAGGATTTAGGGCGGGTGGCTATCTTCACCCGCAGCGGCATGCGCTCGGTGCGCGCCAAGTGGAACAAATTCCGCCAGCTCGAAATCACTTTCCCCGTGGGCGTGAAGCCCGACGACATTTCCCGCGTTCTCTCCGAAAACCGCAACCGCTTCCTGGCCATGCGCGAGGAACTCGAGAGCCGCCCTCCTCGTTTCCATGAGGGCCAGGTGATTAATTGCCTTGAAAATACGCGTGTCGAGATAAGGCGAAATCAAGGTTACTCCCATTATTTCACCACCGGTCTCGACGATAATGATATCGATTGCTTCTTCGTGGAAGTTCCACGAAACTGCGACTTCGCCAATCCCGCCCACGAGGCCACTGTAATCTCCTGCCTGAAGCACCTGACTCAGCGTGCTGCCTTGATTCACGTTATCCCTTTTGCAATGGATGTGGCGGCTGATAAGGGCTGCTCGGTGAGCGACTTCGAGATTGGCCGCGGACTGAAGAAGCTCGGCCACTGCACGCCCAAGGGGATTATAAGCCTCTCGGCCAACTTGTTTTTCTTCCCCGACCACTTGGCACGCTATGTGATTTGCCATGAGCTCGCTCACCTGCACTTCATGAACCACTCGGCCGACTTCCACGCCGAGTGCAACCGCCTGTGCGACGGCAAGGAGGCGCAGCTCGAGCAGGAACTCCGCGACTTCATGCAGTCGGACCAATATCCTCTATAGCAAGCTCTCGCGCTCATTTTTGCCCATTTTTTTCTAACCATAAATTTGCAATACGTTATGACTAAATGTTACTCTTTTCTGGCAGCTTTGGCTCTCGCCTGGGGCTTCTCGGCCTCGGCGGCGTTCAGCACTGCCGGTAATCATGGTGTCTATACCTTTGAATCGCTGAGCCTCACCGACGGCTCGGGCGTTACTAAGGTGGGCGATGCCTTTGTGGTAGCTGCCGACATTGAAATTGCTGCCACCGACACGCTGCGTCTCCTCGGCAACGAGGAGCTGCGTCTTGCCAATGATGTGATGATTAAGGTGCTTGGTTATGCCGACTTCAAGGCCGCCTCCCATGCCACCATCACCCGCAACGACGATGCCGACGCGCCCCAGGGTATCTACCTCTTCAACGCCGATGCCTGCGGACACTTCGAGAACGTTACGTTCAATTATGCCTCTCTGCGCACCTTCGGCAACACCAAGGGCATCACCGTGAGGAACTGCGTGTTCAATGAGAACAACACTCGCCTCACCTCCACCGGCGCCATCTCTCTTGGCTCCACCAATGCGGGCAACATCATCGAGGGCTGCACATTCAGCCGCACTGAGTCGGGTGCCATTGGTGGCTCGGCTAATGGCTATGCCGGAGTCATCGTGAAGGGCTGCTCGTTCTTTGAGTGCAACACCGGCAACAGCAACCGCCCCGTCATCAACCTCACAGTGGGTGGCGACAATGAGGTGGTTATCGAGAACAACCGCGTGTATGGCGGCCGCTTCTCAATGGTGGGTGGTATCGGCGTGAGCAACATGCTCGCCGCCTCAGCCGCCAATGTGGTGAAGGTGAATGGCAACTACGTGGACAACTGCCGCTATGGATTCACTTCGATTGGCCCCATGGCCTTGGAAATCAACAACAACACTCTCATCAACAACCACTATGAGGTGAACGCTATGAATGGCGGTAGCGGCATGAGCCTCTACGACCCCTACCGTCTGCAGACCGTGACCGCATCGGGAAACCACATCGAGGGTAGCCTGTGGGGTATCACCGTGATTGGCTGCGGAAATGTGAACCTCGGAAAGACCGACGACTCCGCTGCCGCCGACTATAACCCCGGCCTTAACGTCTTCGTGAACAATGGCAACGGCGGTGTTATCTACGACCTCTACAACAATTCAACCAACACCATCTACGCCCAGGGCAACACCTGGAATGTGTCAGTGCAATCGCCCGAGGAAATCGCAAAGGTCATAACCGACAAGAGCGACGTGGCCTCGCTCGGTGAGGTGATCTACGACCCGGCTGCCTCCTCGGCCATGGTGCGCTGCGCCCCGCGTGCCGTGAAGGCCGTGTCTTCGTTCGATGCCGTGACGCTCTCTTGGCAGGCTCCCTCTGCCCCTATCGAGCTCAAGTGGCACGACGGCGAGGACTATAATGGCCACGATGGCGTGGTGACCGACCCGCAGGGCCCGCAGCAGATGATAATGGCCGCCCGCTTCTCTCCCGAGGAGCTGAAAGATGCCTCCTGCATGGTGGTCGATTCTATCGACTATTTCGAATACCGCGACTTCGCCGAGGCCTACGCCCAGATCTACGAGAATGGCCGCTTGGTGCGCAACCAGCCCATCGACCTCTCGGGATTCGTGAAAAACTCCTGGCGCAGCACTAAGCTCGATGAGCCTTATGTGATTAGCGGAAACTATGAGGTGATGTTTGCCATTAGCTACAAGGCCGGCAGCAACCAGTCGTTCACCGCTATCACCGACCGCTCGGCCACTCGTGGCAAGGGTAACCTTGTTTCCTACGACAACGGCGCCACTTGGCACGCCGATGGCCCCGGCGACTTCCTCATCACTGCCCACCTGCGCAACATCGCCAATGCCGAGCCTGTGGGCTACAGGGTGAGCGTGGATGGCAATGTGGTGAGCTCGGCTGTCGCCGGCTCTTCGTTCACCGTCGAGAAGAATGCCGATGGTGAGCACTCCTATCGCGTCGATGCCGTCTTCGCCGACGACTTCATGCGCTTCTCCGAGCCTGTCGCTGCCACAACTAAGGCCGTGACAAGCTTCCTCCCCGCTCCCGCCACAATTGCCGGAACAGTGGATAATGGCCTTAACGGCTCCATCTCCTGGCAGGCTCCGCTCAAGCGCGGCGAGCAGCTCACCTGGAGCAACTTGTCGCTTGCCACCAGCATCGGCGCCACGGCCTCAAGCCCCAAGGTGTGGGTGAAGCAGGAATTTGAGGCTGGCGACCTCATCGCCTACCCCGACCACCAAATCACTGCCGTGAATGCCTTCTTCGTGGATAATGCCCCCACGGCCGTAACGCTGTTTGTGATGAAAGATGGCGCGATTGCCTACTCGCAGGCTCTCACAGCCGACGAGGTGGCTGCTATCACGCCCAATGCCTGGAACAAGTTCTCGCTCGCCGAGCCTTTCGTGCTCGTGCCGGGAAGCAAATATGCCTTTGGCTACTATTGTACCCACGCCAAGGGCCTCAAGCCTATAGGTGTCGACAGCTCGGAGGCCATTAACCTCAAGGGCAACGTTTTCTCCACCTCGTCGCCTTCGTCGAAGGGCTTCGACCAAAGCAACCCCAGCTGGAAGACTCTCGCCTCGGGCGACATCGCCGGCAATTTCATGCTCTCGGCCGACGTGGAGGCGCTCAGCGAGGTACCCGCTGCCGACGATGTCACCGGCTACTCGGTGTATGCCGATGGACAGCTCGTGGCCGACGACCTCACCGAAACGAGCTTCAGCGAGACCATAGACCAGCTCGGCGACAAGACCTACAGCGTGGTGGCCAAGAGCGCAAGCGGAAAGGTGTCGCCCGCCAAGGAAATCACTCTCTCCTATTCGCTCCCTGCCGAGTATGTAGCTCCCAAGCTCATCACAAGCGAGTTTGATGCCGAAACCGGAAAGGTGGATCTTGCCTGGAGCAACGATGCCGTCGCTCTGTGCCACCACGGCGACCCCAAGTATCTCGTGAGCTTCGACGAGGACCTCGACATCGCCTATGGCGCCAAGTTCTCGGCCGATGAGCTGAGCGAGGTGGCAGGTTACCGGATTTATGAAATCTCCTTCATTCCGGGGGCTACGCTCTCTAAGAACAACCTCGAAATCTATGCCGGCTCCGACCTCCTCTGGAGCTACGACATCAGCTCCTACGAGCCCGGCTACATCTACACCCTGCAACTCACCTCGAGCGTTATCATCCCCGAGGGCAAGAACATCTATCTCGCCTACAACGCTGCCGTGCCGGCCGGGACAAGTGCCTTTGTCGTCGATGCAGGCCCGGGCGTGGATGGCGGTGCCGTGCTGAGCTACAACAATGGTGCCAACTGGCTCGCCGCTTCGGCTCTCGATGCCGACATGGCCAACTATAACTTCTGCATCTCGGCCAAGGCCCGTCCGGCCGCCGCCGAGGCTCCTGCCGTTACACTGGGCGCCGATGGCGTGAAGCCCGCTATTGCCGGTGCTGTGACTATGCATGCCTCAAGCTATGGCATTGAGGCTGCCGCTCCCGCCACCACGGCTGCGCCGCGCCGCGCCGCAATCAAGGCCCACGAGGTGACATCGTTCCGCGTTTACCGCAATGGCGAGGTTGTGGCCGAGACCTCCGCTACAGCTTTCAGCGAGGTGCTCAAGCGCTACGGCGAGTTCAACTATGCCGTTACCAATGTGTATGCCAATGGCTGGGAATCGCCCAAGAGTGCTGAGTTCTATGTGGCCAACCACACTCCGCAGCTCCCCGAGGCTCCCTACAACCTGCGTGGCGAGGCCGTGAATGGCACCCTCAACCTCTCATGGGAGGCTATCGACGCCGAGGCTGCCGTGCTCAAGTATCACAATGGAACCTACGCCTACGCTCTGGGTATGACAAGCTCCTACAACGAGGGCTACCACACTATCCTCTTCACAAGCGACTCTATCGCCACCATGAACAAGGCCGGCGAGAAGCTCACTCACATCAAGTTCCACCTCTCGTCAACCGAGGTCGACTATGCCGCCGCTATCGTCATGGTGGGCAACAACGTGATGCTCGAGCAATCAATCGACCCTGCCGACCTCATCGTGGGCTGGAATGTGGTGCGCCTCGACCAGCCGTTCACCATCCCTGCCGGTTGCGACGTGAAGATTGGCTACCACCTCAAGTATGCTAAGGGCATAAAGCCGCTCTCAACCGACGATGGCCCGGCAGTGGCAGGCTTTGGCGACCTCATCTCGGCCTCCACAAGCACCTGGTACTCGCTCGCATCGAAGTATAGCCTCGACTACAACTTCCTCATCGAGGGCATCTGCCAGAGCAAGGCTCAGGTGCTCGCCGCTCCTGCACGGGGCGAGGCTGAGAATGCCGACGCTGCTACCACCACCACTTACAGCGTGTATTGCAACGGCACTCTTGTGGCATCGGGTATCACCGGGCAAAGCTACAGCATCGCCTCGGCTGCCGACGGCACCTACACCGTGACCGCCACCACCGATGGCACAGAGTCGGCTCACTCCAATGAGGTGAACTACACTGCCGGCGAATCGGGCATCAACGGCATAGCCGCAGCCCTCCGGGCCCGCTACGACCGCGCAACCGGCACCGTAATCCTCCCCGCCGCAACAAGCGCAAAGGTTTACAACGCCGCCGGCTCTCTCGTGATGACCGCCACCTCGACCGACCGCATCGACATCACCAACCTCCCCGCCGGTGCCTACATCGTGGTAACTCCCTCCACCACCCTCAAGGTTGTGAAGTAACCCCCTGAAATCCCCTTCGCCACTCGTGGCGAAGCAACGATAGAGGTCGGAATCTCGCAAAAAAACCGAGATTCCGACCTCCATCGTTTTCTCAAGCCTCAATGGAGTTGCTATGTGGTGATGTCGATAAGTAGCTTATCTCACAATCACTTTCTTCCCTCCCACAATGTAGAAGCCGGGCTGAGTGATGCGCTCTAAGCGGCGGCCGTTGATGTCGTAGATTGCATTATCGCCTGCCGGGCCGACGGCATCGATTTCCGCAACTCCACTTCCTATCTTGCCAATAACCACATGCGTCTGCACTGCGCCATCTATCTGCACGTTGTCGAAGTTGCCCTTACCGTCGCAAGGCACAAATTCAGCTCCCTCGGGCTCAAGTATGGCGAGTCTTTCGCCAAGTGCGAAGTTGAACACGCCCGAGATTGCCGACTTGGCTGCGGTAAGCTCCACGCGGGCATTGTCGATTTCGAGTGCGCCATCTTTCACTCCTTCACCGGCTTTCATTGTGATACCATGCTGGCCTCCGTTGCTCACAAGCTTGCAATTCTCAACTATGAGGTTGGAGAGATACACATAAATTCCTTCACCCCATTCATTCGATGGCTCGATGAAGAGGGCATCGGTCTCACTGTCGGTTCCGGCAATGGTGAGTGTGCCCGAGCCATAATATCCCGTCATAATACCGAATTCGGCTCCCGAGATGTAGTTGTTTCCACTGAGCATAATAGTGATTGAGCTATCATCTATTTCAATGCCGCTTGGCTCGCCCTTGCACGAAATATTGGCACTGCTCAGATAGAGGATGCGCGATTTATCATCGTATCGCACCGAATAGTCGCCCAGCACATTGTTCTTGTTCTTTTCATTCACCTGTATGCCGCCCACGCTAATGCCAAGCGACGGAATATTCACATCGTAGAATTGAGTGGTGCACTCACTGATGTCGTTGCCATCGGTCACAATAGCCACCACGTTGCCATAGAATGGCGAATGGATAGTGATTGGCGTGGTGTATTCGCGCACGGTGGCATCGTTGGCGGTGTAGTAATAAATGGTGCCGCGATCGTTGGGGTTGGTGATGGCGAGCTGCACATTGTCATCGTAGGTGCCGCCATCGACCGAGAACACCGGTGCCGCAAGCACGCTGTTTCCTATTCCCTCCTTCACGTTGCTGAATTGGCTCCATGGTGTGTTGTAGCTATAGTTTTGCTTTGAGCCGAAGGGTACGGTGAGCGTAGCGCTGCTATATACCTCGCAGCCGGTGTCGCCGAAAAGCTCGGCATCGGCTACCACGGCAGTACGCCGTGCGCTTGTCACCGCCGTGAGCCCGGTGGAATAGAATGCCTGCAGGCCATATTCGGTGATACTTGCCGGCAAGGTGATAGCTGTGAGTGCACTGCACGACTTAAATGCGTCTTTGCCCACAAAGGTCACACCATCGGGTATGGTCACACCGGCAAGATTGTAGCAATTGCCGAATGTAGCCTCCTCTATGCGTGTGAGGCCGGCCGGAAGCACTACTGCCTCCAAGCTGCCACAGCCGTAGAATGCCGATGCGCCTATGGTGGCTACATTGTCGGGGATGGTGATTGTGGCAAACCTGCAGTAGCCGAAGGCTGCTTCGCCAATGGCGGTAACCGATGCCGGAATGGTGGTAGCGTTGCTGCCCGTAATTATTGTATTTGTGGCGGTGTGGATAAGTGCATTGCAATTTTCACGCGAATCATAGGCCGAGTTATCGGCGGCTACCTCAATCTCATTGAGGGCGCCGCAGCGTGCAAATGCCTTGTCGCCTATCGAGGCTACGTCCTTGCCTATCTTGAGCGACTGCATTGCCGTGCAATAGCTGAATGTCTCGGCTCCAATGGCAGGCACATTGATAACGAGCGTAGTGAGCTGCGAGCAGCTTGCAAAAGCACCATCACCAATAGCGGTGATTGTGCCGGGAAACTCAAGGCTCTCAAAGCCACAGCCCGAGAAAGCATAGTTGCCTATTGTAGTGCAACTTGCCGGAAAGTTGATATTTTTCAGTTTGCTCGACGAATTGAATGTGTGTGCCGGAATCGCGGTTATTCCCTCTCCCAGAGTCACAGTTACGAGGCCGGTGTTGCCAAATGCCAATTGTCCCATTGTGGTCACAGTGCCCGGCAGCGAAAGTTCGCCAAGATTCTTGCAGCTGTAGAAAGCATTCTCGCCAATCGTCTCTAAGCACGAGCCTTCGGCTATGGTGAGCGTTGTCATTGCCGAGCAGTATTCAAATGCCTTCCTACCTATCTCCTTTATGGTGTTGGGCAGCGAAAGCGAGGTGAATTTGTTCCAGTTGGCAAAGCCTAAATCGGCAATCTTCACAACGGGCAGCCCATTGTGTTCATCGGGAATAATCACTGTGCCCGATGGCTTCAGTACGCCCTCATAGTTTCCGCGCACGATGTAGCCCGTGGCATCATCGTTAAGCTCAAAGGAGAGGTGGCTCGTGTTGAAAGGCTCGGCAACGGCCGGCAGCCACGCCGTGAACATTAACATAAGTGCCGCAATCATGGTGTAGCATCTTGGTGAAGTGTTTTTTGGTGTCATAGTGCTTTTAGGTGTAGCCATTCTACCCCCCGATGGCTGAGGATGGCATTTTTCATGAGATTATCAATCATGGCACACCTCACCATCGGATAGAGGTATGCCGGGTATTATTCTGCCTGCGAATATACCGATATAAAGTGATAATGCGCTTGATAAAAACTTACAAAAATCTGTCAAAATCTGCCAAATGTGCCTTTCTACGGTCGATAATGCGTGGGGGCACAGCCATACACGCGCTTGAATGCCCGCGAGAAAGTCTCGGCATCGCCAAAGCCACACTGCGCTGCCACCTCCGATATGTGCATTTGGCGGTTGGTGGTGAGCAAGTGGGCAGCTCTCTCCATTTGCAGTGCCGAGATAAATAGCTTGGGCGATTTGCCGGTGGCCTCGGTCACGCGGCGACGGAAAGTCTGCTCGCTCATGTTGAGCCGCTGCGCTATCTGCGCCACGCCATACTCGCCCGTGGCAAGACCGCACTCCACCTCCTCAATCACGATGGCGAGGAAGCTATCGGCGGCAAGAGATGTTTCGGGTGCCGAAGTTTTGGGCTTTGATTGTTCAATCGCCTCGATGCGGGCAATTAACTCCTGAATATGGCTGCGGTGGCGGCGCGACACCATTCTAATGGTGAGCGCAAATGCCACTATGAGCAGCACACCGGCGACAATGGCGATAGCAAACCGGGTGCGGTGCTGACGGTTCTCGGCGCGGAGTTGAAGGTTGTCGAACTCGGCAGTGTAGCGTGCCAGCGATTCGGCGGTAGCATGGGAGTAGAGTGAATCCTTCAGGGTATTGAAGCGGTCAAGTTCCACACGAGCACTGTCGCGGTCGATGTCCCAATAAGCCTCATATAACCCGCGGTGTGAGTTCACAAGGTTATAGAGGTCGCCCATGCCGGCAAATATCTGTGCAGCCTCGCGGAAGAGCTCTATAGCCTCGGCTGAGCGACCTTGCTCCACGAGCAGCGTGCCGAGCTGGTTGAGGTCGATTGCGAGGGAGTGGCGGTTGCCATTCTCGCGCAGCACGCCAATGGCGGTGCGATAGGCTTCCTCGGCTTCAGCAAGGCGTTGAAGCCCCAGCAGAGCCACAGCACGCTGCGAGAGGCGCACCGGCAGCCGCTGTGTGCGACCGTGGAGCGAGTCGAGAGCATAGGCGCGGTTAGCGTAGTCGAGGGCAAGGCTATCGTGGTCGAGCTTGTGATACACCTCCGATGCCATGCCGAGCAACACCGCCTTGCGTGCGCTATTATTTGCGCGGTCGGCATAGTCGAGTCCCCGCAAAATATATTCCTCGGCACGGCGAGGCGTACCGGCTGCCATATAGGTGCCGGCAAGAGCATTGAGAGTCGATGAGATGCGGTCGGGGTCGCCGCCCTTCATGTAGATTTCGAGGGCACGTGTGCAATAGGTGGCAGCCCGGCTAAAATTGCCCTTGCGCACCATGATGATGCCGAGCAAGTTAAGGCAATCGCCCTTGGCATTGCTGTCGTGGGCAAAGAGCGGCACTGCACCGAGGGCATATTGCTCGGCGAGGTCGTAGTGTTGCCGGGCATAGTGCCACTCGGCCGCCCAGTAGCGCACCTGTTGCAGCAACGAGTCGGTGGGCGTGCCGGGAGCGAAGCGCAGCGACTCTTCAGTGGGATCGTCCTCCTCCATAGCCTGCATCAGGCGGTTGACAAGCTCTACGGTGGGCTGCTTCTCACATTGCTCAATGAGTCGAGGCAAGGCATCGCCGCCAGTCGCTGCCGCCGTGGCACAAGCGGGCCACAGCGCAGCGGCGGCAACAACGCCGTGTATTAATGTTTTTTTCATCATAACCGGGTATAAAGCTCTGTGCTGTAGGCTACTTCCACCCCGTGATTTTGCGGATGAATGGAATCAGCTCATTGGCCATCTTCACGTGCTGCGCCTTCGAGGGGTGGTAGTCGGCGCCATAGCCCAGCGCGCCGGTCTGTGTGGTGAAGTCGAAGCGGTAGATGTCCTTCACGCCGGCGGCGGTGAGGCTCTTCCACGCCCCATCCACAGCGGCCACATGCACCTTGCTTGCCTCGCCGGTGAGCATGGGGCCGGTGATCATCACAATCTTCGCCTTGGGCTGCAGCTTGCGCAGCTTCTTCACGAAAGCCTCATAGTTGGCCTGATAAAGTTCGGCCTTGTAGCCCGGAGTGCTGAAGTCGTTGGTGCCGAGAGCGATGCAAATCACGTCGGCACGATAGTCGGCGTGGTTCCACCGCTGGGAGTCATCGTAGAGCGAGGTGTAGTCATACCACTTGGGCATGATGTCCTCATCGCCTTCAGTCTTGCCCGCGTAGTTGCGATACATGCCTATTCCCGAGCGTGCCACCACATGGTGACGTGCATTGAGAGTGCTCGATGTGATGCGGGCGTAGGTGTAGTAGTGATTGGAGATGGAGTCGGCAAAGTGAATGTCGCCACTTGCAGCCTCCGAGCCATATCCACAAGTGATGGAGTTGCCAATAAACTCCATGCGCCTCTCAGGCTGGCGTGGCGCTGCGAGCAGACGTGCGCCGTCGGCAAGCAAGAAGCCGCGGAACTCCGGGCGGTCGCGATAGCCCTCATACACCAGCATCACATCCACCGAGTGGCGGTCGCCGCGCAGACCCGTGGCGAGCGTAATCACCGAGTCGCCCTTCGAGAAGAAAATCTTGCGTGCCGGCTCATTATCCACAGTCACCATGAAGTAGCCGCTGCCGGGCTTCGCCTGCATGGCAATCTCGCTGCCGGTGAAACAAGCCTTGATTGAAGTGCCCGGATAAACCATGAGCGGCGACTCAGGGTTGGTGAAATTCACGCGCCCGGTATATACTATACCCTTATCGGCGGGGCTTATGTGTGTGGCAGCCTCAGCCACCACCGGTGCAGCCATCAAAGCCGCCACCACAATCGAAAACAAATATCTTTTCATCTTATCATCATTGTTAA
>CAMGFF010000014.1 GCA_946055125.1 uncultured Prevotellaceae bacterium
GCTCCTATGGGATAGCCCACCGTGGCGGGCTGGGCGAAGCCCTCGGGAGCCATCACTATGTAGGTGCTGCACACCGCCGTCATGAAGAGCGCGGGCAGCAGCGTCACCAGGTAGTTCTTGCGCTCCTGCACAAGATACACCGTGATTGCCCACAGCGCAAACACTGCCAGGGTCTGGTTGCACCACGCGAAGTAGCGCCATATCGTCTTGAAGCCCTGAGCGTCGTTGAGGCTATACACCAGCACAAGCAGCGTCACCACAAATATGGGCACGCTCACCATCACGCGGCGCACCGCGCTGTGCTGCCCTATCTTGAAGAAGTCGGCCACGATGAGGCGTGCCGAGCGCAGGGCCGTGTCGCCGCTCGAAACCGATGCCACCACTATGCCCAGCGTGGCTATGGTGCCGCCTATGGAGCCGAGCCACTCATTGGATATCCCGAATGCCACTGCGGCGGCTGTGAGCGCCTTGCCGTCGGGGGCAAGTATGCCGTTGTCGTGATAGAACACCGTGGCTGCCGCAGCCCACACCAGTGCCACTATGCCCTCGGTGACCATCGCGCCATAGAACACCGGCCTCGCCAGCCGCTCATTGCCCATGCACCGCGCCATGAGGGGCGACTGCGTGGCGTGGAAGCCGCTTATCGCGCCGCAGGCTATCGAGATGAAGAGCATGGGGAAGATGGGCGCGGGGTCGTATTTGGTGCCAAAGCCCTCCCACATTTCGGGCAAATCAGGACATTTCACATAGAGCATGACCATAATGCCCAGTGCCATGAAGAGCAGCGTGGCGGCAAACACGGGATATACCTTGCCTATTATCTTGTCGATGGGAAGCATCGTGGCAAGCACATAGTAGAGGAATATCGCCACTATCCACGTCATCACGCTCACATAGCCGTCGGTCATGCGGCCAAGTATGTCGGCCGGGCCCTCCACCCACACTGCCGCCACAAGTATGAGCAGCGCGATGGTAAACACGCACATCACCCGCTGCATGCCGCGCCCAAGGAAGCGCCCCACTATCTGCGGCAGGCTCTCGCCCTGGTGACGCATGGAGATGGAGCCCACGAAGAAGTCGTGCACCGCTCCGCCAAAAATGGTGCCCAGCACAATCCACAGGTAGGCCCCCGTGCCAAATTGCGCGCCCATTATCGCACCGAATATCGGGCCTAAGCCGGCAATGTTGAGAAACTGAATCATGAAGAGCTTCCACGAGGGAAGCACGATGTAGTCAACCCCATCGGCCATGGTCACAGCCGGTGTGGGGCGGTTGTCGGGACCGAAGATGCGGTTGATAAACCGTCCGTAGAGCATATAGCCCACGATGAGCGCCAGTAAGGCAATAGTGAAAGTAATCATCAGTATGGTAGTTTTTAAGTTCTTTCTGTCGTTGGCGGCTACGTCTGGCCGCAGTGTTGCTCCGGCAAAATTAGCAATTTTTCCTCAATCCGTCACCACACAGCACTTTTTTTCTCATTTGCCACGCACTGTGATAGGAAAAATCACGAATTATTAGTATTTTTGCACTGGGAAAAGCCCGGGGAAAGCCCCGGGGCTCTCGCCCGCGAGAAACTGTCACTCCATAACTCACCCTTTCACCCCCTCGCTATCGCATTATGAACCTCGCACGTCCTAAAATTCTTATCATCTACACCGGCGGCACTATTGGCATGATCGAGAACCCCGTGACTCACGCCTTGCAGCCTTTCGACTTCACGCACCTCATCGACAATGTGCCCAAAATAAAGATGCTCGACTACGAGATTCACAACATTCAGTTCAACCCGCCCATCGACAGCGCCGCTATGGGTCCCTCCCACTGGAGCGACATGGCCGCCGCAATCGAGGACAACTACGACAACTTCGACGGCTTCGTGGTGCTACACGGCACCGACACCATGGCATTCACCGCCTCGGCCCTGAGCTTCATGCTCGAGAACCTCCACAAGCCCGTGATTATCACCGGCTCGCAGCTCCCCATTGGCGAGGTGCGAACCGACGGCGAGGAAAACCTTATCACCGCCCTCCAGGTGGCCGCCTCGCGCGACAAGAGCGGCGACCCCATGGTGCAGGAGGTGGCCATACTCTTCGAGAACTACCTGTGGCGCGGAAACCGAAGCACCAAGATGAGCGCCGACAACTTCAATGCCTTCAAGAGCAACAACTATCCGCCTCTGGCCAAAATCGGCCTCGACATTCACTTCAATGAGGATGCCCTCTACCGAGTCCCCTCGAAGCGGCCGCTCAAGGTGCGCTACAACATGGACTCCAATGTGATGTTCCTCAACCTCTACCCCGGAATCCCCGAGGGCACCCTGCGATACCTCCTCCACACCCCCGACCTAAAGGGACTTGTGCTGAGGACTTTCGGCGCCGGAAACGGCCCCATGGAGTCGTGGTTCATTGGCGCAATTCGCGAGGCCGTGGAGCGCGGAATAGTGATTCTCAACGTCACACAGTGCGTGAATGGAGGCGTGCACTCCACCCTCTACGACACCGGAAACGGCCTCGCACGCGCCGGCGTGGTGAGCGGCCACGACATCACCAGCGAGGCAGCAATCACCAAGATGATGTATCTCTTCGGCATGGGCCTACCCCCCGAGACCGTGAAGAAATACCTCTGCTACTCCCTCTGCGGCGAGGTAACCATCTAATCCCCCACCGGCACCCACAGCCACAGCCTCCACAATAGCTTAACCGCCGCCATGTTGCACAAGCCACTCTTGTTTTTGCAAATATACCACTTTTTTGCAGTCTCTAAGCGCAAAAATCTATCTAACGCACAAAAATAAAATACGGCTGTTTCGCAACAGCCGTAATTAGTAAACCTTAAAAATCTAATCCTATGAAAAAACTTGCTGCAAAGTTAGCCATTATTTTGAGATATTCAAAATCTAAGTGTTAAAAAATTCCGTAAATTAACTATTTTAGTGTTAAACTACCACTCTTGCCGTATTTCTTACCATTTTTTTCACTTTTCTTCGCCTGCAAGTGAAGCAAGTTTCGGCACCAAGTGCGCGGTTTCTCGCTTTTTTGTAGTAATTTTGCACCACAATCAATCTTTATCTATTTATATGAACCGCTTATTTCTCACCATAATCACCGCAGCCATCGCGCTCTCGGCCTCGGCCAAGGAGAACAAGAGCTTTGCCGAAGCCTCTTTCTCCAGCACAACCGCCGACCTGGGCTTCGTGCATGAGGCTAAGGGAATCACGCGATGCGAGTTTGAGTTTACCAACACCGGCAATGCCCCTCTCATCATCATCGACGCTAAGGCCTACTGGGGCCGAACCGACCCCGCCTTCCCCCGCCAGCCCATCGCTCCGGGCAAGAAGGGCACAATCAAGGTGAAATTCAATCCCGCCGGCGGCTCGGGCGGATTCCGAAAGACGATAATCGTGAAAACCAACGGCCGCGAGAAGCGCACCTCGCTCTATCTCGAAGGCTCTATAATACCTCGCCGATGACTCTGCTCCGCTTTATCTTCTCACTGCTGCTGCCTCTCATGGCTATTGCCGCCTCGGCCGGAAATGCCGCCACCTGGCTCGAGCGGGAACACGACTTTAGCTTGATCGACGAGGACAACGGAAAGGTGGCTTGCACCATGCGCCTCGTCAACACTACCGACTCGCTGCTCTCAATCATCGAGGTGCGCTCATCTTGCGGCTGCACGGCAGTGAAATATCCGCGCCAGCCCATCGCTCCGGGCGACACGGCCTCGCTAACTCTCGTGTTTAATCCTCACGGCCGCCCTGGAGCTTTTGCCAAGAGTGTGGTGGTGAGGCTCTCGCAGCCTCCCATGCGCTCGTCGCTCATAGTGCGTGGCACGGTGCGTGCCTCTGTGGGCACTCTTGCCGGCCGATACCCCTCCCTCGCCGGACCGCTGCGGCTGAGCAACCACATCGCGCCCATGGGCGAGGTGCTCAAGGGCAGCAAGGCAAGCGCCATTCTCACCGGCTACAACGCCTCTGCCGACACGCTCTGCCTCTCCACCGACTCCCTTCCTGAGGGCATGGAGGTGCAATTCTCGCCACAGCTCCTCCCTCCCGGCCGCGAGTGCCACATCATGTTCTCGCTCCTCACCGAGCACTATGCCGCCACGCAGCAGGGCGTTATGGAGCTGCCTGTGGTTGTGGCCGCAACTCCGCTGCACCCCACGCCGCAATCTACCATGAGCCGGGTGCGCGTGGCGGTGGTGGTGAACCTGCGCAACAGCCGAAGCTCCCATTTTTCAGCTTTTTAACCCCAGAGTGCTTGGTTTTGCCACAAATATTCGGTATCTTCGCACTCACTAATACTCAGTAACATTATGGAACACCCCGAAAACGACCAACAATATGCCGGACTCACGGTAAACAAGGGCATAGCCCAGCCTCCCATTGTGAATCCTTATCTCAAGCGCAAGCCGCGCCGACGCCAGCTCTCGGCTGCCGAGTATGTCGATGGAATCCTAAAGGGTAACATCACCGTGCTCGGCCAGGCTGTGACGCTCGTAGAGAGCACCAACCCCGACCACTACGCCCTGGCGCAGGAGGTGATTGAGAAGTGTCTGCCTCACGCCGGCCGCTCGGTGCGCATTGGCATCACCGGAGTGCCGGGTGCCGGAAAGAGCACTTCTATCGATGCCTTCGGCCTCCACGTGCTAAAGGATGGCGGAAAGCTCGCCGTGCTCGCCATCGACCCCAGCAGTGAGCGCTCCAACGGCAGCATCCTCGGCGACAAGACGCGCATGGAGAAGCTCTCGGTTCACCCCGACGCTTTCATTCGCCCCAGCCCCTCGGCAGGCTCGCTCGGTGGCGTGGCCCGCAAGACGCGCGAAACGATTGTGCTCTGCGAGGCTGCCGGATTCGACAAAATCTTCGTTGAAACCGTGGGCGTGGGGCAGAGCGAAACCGCCGTGCACTCTATGGTCGATTTCTTCCTCCTCATTCAGCTTGCCGGCACCGGCGACGAGCTGCAGGGTATTAAGCGCGGTATCATGGAGATGGCCGACGGTATCGTCATCAACAAGGCCGACGGCGACAACATCGACCGCGCCCGCCTGGCTCAGGCTCAGTTCCGCAACGCACTCCACCTATTCCCCCTCCCTCCCAGTGGCTGGACGCCCGAGGTGCTCACCTACTCAGGCTACTACGAGATTGGCATCGCCGAGGTATGGGACATGATCTACCGCTACTTCGACTTCGTGAAGCGCAACGGCTTCTTCGAGGAGAAGCGCCGCCAGCAGGAGAAATACTGGATGTATGAAACCATCAACGAGCACCTCAAGGCGCATTTCTACAACAACCCCGTCGTCGAGGAAATGCTCGCCGCCAAGCAGAAGCTCGTGCTCGAGTCGCGCCAAAGCTCTTTCATGGCCGCCGCCGACGTGCTCCGATACTACTTCGGCAACAAATAGTCGCCCCCTCCACACCTCACTCCCGCGGCAGCTTGCCGAGCAGCGTCTCGGCAAGCTGATAGCTGCCGTCGGCCGGGCGCACCACACACTGCGCCTTGAGCACCATGGGCTTCAGCCCCTCTGCCCCGGGATAGAGCCTCAGCACGCTCCCACAATCTATCGCCACCGGGTGCTGCGATGTGCCTCGCAGCCACTCCACCGATTGCCGCAGGTGCGCCGCCGACACCTCGGCATGAAACTCCGTGGCAGCCCGCGCCCAGCCGCTTATCTGCACCGCCACCGGCCTCACCACGCACCCCGGCAGCGTCACCGCCACCGCACCATCTGCCTCCACCGCCACCATGCAGTTGGCGCTCACGTCTTCCACCGGCAGCAAGTGCACCGGAGCCGTGAGCAGCTGCGTGGCATACCATTCTCGCAGCCGCTGGCGCAACAGCTCATCCACCACCACATCATCGTCGCGCTCAAGGTAGCAGTCGCGCCGGGGAGTCACATATCCCATTTTCAGTTTCCACAAGTCGACCATCTCCTGTTCTGAGAGGCTCACCATAATCGATTCACATTTCATAGCATCAAAAAAATTACGAAGTTAATAACTCAAATTCCACAGCCGCAAAGATATAAAACAGGCCGCCCCTTTTTATCACCAAAAAGGAACAGCCTCAAAATTGTGTGCCAATCTTTCTACCATAATAAAAATAACTACAAAACATAACCAAACTTAATAAATAAGTGAGGAGTGAGGAGTGAGTAGTGAGGAGTGAGTAGTTATTGCAGTGGTGAAGCATAGTTTATAAATCCTTTTCTCCACCAATAACTAAAAACTACTATCTACCAACTCCTCACTCCTAACTACTAACTGATAGAACCCGTGACATTTTTCCACAAAACACCTCATATTTCACTATATTTCACCTTTCTTAATATCTCCTAACACTATATTTGTCTATATTTGCAGTGCTTTAGCGTGTGAACGCTGATAGCACCAGCCGGGGCGCGTTTGCGCCCGGTTGCAACAAATCATTTAGTCTAAATTTCCCTATGTCGTAAGTGGGGTGGAAGCATGCGATATGTCTATCCTCTGCAAATCGACAATACAAGAATCTATCCATGTGCAACTTTTTCTTGCCTGGATAGATTCTTTTTGTCAATGCCTCACTCCTGCACGACATCGGTTGGTAATACAATTTTGAACTCTTGTTTTTTATGGATAACAGCCTCTACGAACTCGAAAATGCCCCCATCGGCCGCCTCCTGTGGAAATACAGCCTCCCGGCCATCGTGGGTATCGTGGTCATGTCGCTCTACAACGTCATCGACCGTATCTTCATCGGCCAGGGCGTGGGCCCCGACGCTATCGCCGGCCTCGCCGTCACTTTCCCCGTCATGAACCTTACAACCGCCCTCGGCGTGCTAATTGGCGGCGGCGCTTCGGCCCGAATCTCAATCGTCCTGGGGCAGAACAACAAGCCTCGTGCTTTCCAAATCCTCGGAAACAGCCTCGTGATGACACTCCTATTCGGAGCGGCCTACCTCACCGTATTCGCCATTTTCATCGACGATATCCTCCTCGCTTTCGGAGCCAGCGAGCGCACCCTCCCCTATGCCCGCGACTTCATGCTCTACATCATGCCCGGCCTCCTCGCAACCAATCTCTGCTACTCATTCAACAACATCATGCGTGCCTCGGGCTATCCCACAAAGGCCATGGTCACTATGTTTATCGGCGCGGGCGTCAATGTCATTCTCGCACCTATTTTCATCTTCGGCCTCGGATGGGGTATCAAGGGCGCCGCAATCGCCACCGACATCGCCATGACCATCTCCATGATTTTCGTCATGGCTCACTTCATCTCCACCAAGAGCGAGCTGCACTTCAGGCGCGGAATTTATCGCCTCAACAAGCACATCCTCTTCTCGATTATGTCGATTGGCGCAGCCCCATTCTTCGTGAATGTGGCGGGCTGCGTCATTAATGCCATCGTCAACAACTCCCTCTACCGCTACGGCGGCGACTCGGCCGTGGCCGCAATGGGCATCTTCACCACTTTCACCCAGCTCCTCGTGATGGTGGTGATAGGAATTTGCCAAGGAATGCAGCCAATCGTGGGCTACAACTTCGGCGCCCGGCGCTACGACCGCCTGAAGCGTGCCTACTGGCTATCGGTGGCATCAGCCTCTGTAATCTGCGCCCTCGGCACAGCCCTTTGCCACATCTGCCCCGAGCTCATCGCCCGCGCATTTACCACCGACGCCGCTCTCATCTCCTCCACAGCACTGAGCCTACGCATCACCACCACCATGTTCTGGATGGCTGGTTTCCAAATTGTTTCCACCAACTTCTTCCAGTCGCTCGGCTACGCCGGAAAGTCAATCTTCATGAGCCTCACCAGGCAGGTGATTTTCATAATCCCCATGCTCATCATCTTGCCACCTCACTTCGGCCTCAACGGTGTGTGGGCCGCATTCCCCACTGCCGACTCCATGGCCACTTTCGTGACTATAGCCCTCGTCATCGCTCAGTTCCGCCAAATCCACCGCCTCCAGCACCCGGCATAGCATGCCACTCTGGCTGCAAAGCAAACATAATTCCCGGCATAAAGAAATCATCATTCTTATGCCGGCCTCCCCATCGGCCTCTGGAGCATGTCTTTTTTATAACTTTCCTCTAATCAAGAAATATTCTTTCTTCTGCCGGTGCAGAAATCTCACGATTTTTCACTAACTTTGCACTGGATTTGCCTTTGTGGGGCTTTTCCTCCGTTTTTCATTGATTTTTTGGCATTACACTTAGGATTTATGGGTAATCTTACTTACAAGAACGAGGAGCAGAGGAAGGCTAGTGTGCACGCACTCGCTAATGGCGAGAGTCTGGCAAGAATGTGCCATCTCCGCCTCAGCAAGGAGCCTCTGCCGCAGCAGAATATTATCGCCGAGATTATCTCGCTCTCGCGCTCTTTGCTGTTCCCGGGCTTTTTCAGCGACTGCGACGTGAACAGCTTCAACCTGGAGTTCATGATCGGCATGCAGTGTGAGAAGCTAAAGGCTGCCCTCGAGAACCAAATCCTTGCCGGATTCATGCTCACCGCACTCGCCGACCGCGATGTCGACCTTCTCCGCTCAAAGGCCGAGGCCATGGCGGCCACTTTCATCGAGCAGCTGCCCGCGCTGCGACACGTGCTCCACACCGATGTGGAGGCTATGTTTCTTGGCGATCCCGCCGCTGTGAGCTATGAGGAGGTTATTTATTGCTACCCCGCAATCAAGGCTATCATCAACTACCGCATCGCCCACCAGCTCTTCGTGCAAGGGGTGCCGGTTATCCCACGCATGATCAGCGAGATGGCTCACTCCGAAACGGGTATCGACATACACCCGGGCGCCACTATTGGCCGTTACTTCGCAATCGACCATGGCACAGGCGTGGTGATTGGCGCTACGGCAATAATCGGTGAGCATGTGAAAATATACCAGGGCGTGACGCTCGGAGCCAAGAGCTTCGCCCTCGACGAGAACAACAACCCCATCAAGGGAATCCCCAGGCACCCTATCATCGGCGACAATGTGGTTATCTACTCCAATGCCACAATTCTGGGGCGAATATCCATCGGAAGCAATGCCGTGATTGGAGGCAACATCTGGGTCACTTCCGATGTGGCCGAGGGGGAGAAACTGATTCAAGCTAAAGCAAATAATATTTTAAGAATAAAGAGTGATGAATGACAAATTTGAAATGGTCGCCAAGACCTTCCAAGGTCTGGAAAATGTGCTCGCCGACGAGCTGAAAGCCATCGGTGCCGAGAATGTGCAGCCAGGCCGCCGCGTGGTGACTTTTGAGGGCGACAAGGCGGTGCTCTACCGCGCCAACTTCTGCTGCCGAACCGCGCTGAGAATACTCAAGCCTTTCTATAAGTTCCACGCCGACGATGCCGACCAGCTCTACGATGCCGTGAAGAAATTTGAGTGGGAGCGTGTGCTGGCTATCGACCAGACTTTCTCTATCGACTCCACCGTGTTCGGAACCGATTTCCGTCACTCTAAGTTCGTTACCTACCGCGTGAAGGACGCCATTGCCGACTACTTCATGGAGAAAATGGGCCGCCGCCCTTCTATTCGCATCTCCAACCCCGATTTCACATTCGATGTGCACATATCGGGCAATGAGGTCACGCTATCGCTCGACAGCTCGGGCGAGTCGCTCCACAAGCGCGGCTACCGCGTGGCGCAGACCGAGGCCCCCATCAACGAGGTGCTTGCCGCAGGTATTATACTCCTTACCGGCTGGCGCGGTGAGAGCGACTTCGTCGACCCTATGTGCGGCTCGGGCACTTTCCTCATCGAGGCTGCCATGATTGCCCGAAACATCTACCCGGGTATCTACCGCAACAGCTTCGCCTTTGAGCGCTGGAGCGACTTCGACGCCGAGCTTTTCGACGAAATCTACAACGACGACAGCCACGAGCGTGAGTTCTCTCACCACATCTTCGGCTCCGACGTGTCGCCTAAGGCTATCGCCATTGCCACAAGCAATGTGAAGAGCGCCTCCCTCTCACGCGACATCTCACTCGAGGTGAAGCCCATTCAGGAAATCAACGAGGCTCCCGAGGGCTGCATCGTGGTCACCAACCCTCCCTACGGCGAGCGCATCTCCGTCGACGACATGGAAGCTCTCTACCGCTCCATTGGCGAGCGCCTCAAGAAGGTGTTCCGCGGAAGCAACGCCTGGGTGATTGGCTACAAGAATGAGCTCTTCGACTGCATCGGCCTCAAGCCCTCAGTGAAATATCCGCTGCTCAATGGCTCGCTCGAGTGCGAGCTGAGGCAGTTTGTGATGTTTGCCGGAACCTACAGCGACTTCCGAAAGGAGGGCCGCTCGGTGAAGAATGAGAGCCTCAGCCGCGACGATGCAAAGCAGGAGTATCGACACCGCGAGTTTGTCACCACCTTTGCCGATGGCGACGACCGCCCGCGACGCAAGCCGGCCGACGACCGCCCCAGGAATGCCCTTGAGGAGAAATACCGCCGCAAGCCGACTGCCGCCGACCGCCGTGAGCGCCGCCGCTTCGGCGAGGAGCGCCGCGACCGCCGCTTTGCCGCCGACGGCGACACCGAGAACCGCCGCCCGCGCCGCTTCGAGGAGAACCGCAAGCCCGAGGAATGGGACCACAGCGAGGATTTCTCGCAGCGTGTGGTGCGCTTCCGCCAGCCTTCTATCTCGGCCGAGAATGAGCGCCCCATCGTGAAAGGCCGCCGCAACGCATGGCGCCGCAAGGACATCACCGAGGAGTAAATCCCACTCCTCTCAGCATTTGCAATAACAAATCATCACTATATAATCTCAATATATAAAAATGAACAAGATCAACATACTTCTCCTCGGCTCCGGCGGACGCGAATCGGCTCTCGCCTGGAAAATGAGCCAAAGCCCACTTTGTGGCAACCTCTTCATCGCGCCCGGAAATGGCGGCACTCCGCAATATGGCACTAATGTGCCGCTCTCGCCGCTCGACTTCGATGCCGTGAAGCGCTTTGCCATCGACAATGCCATTGGCATGGTGGTGGTAGGAAATGAGGACCCGCTCGTGGCCGGCATCTTCGATTCTTTCATCGCCGACCCCGCCACGGCCCACATTCCGGTGATTGGCCCCTCGAAGGAGGGCGCCCGCCTTGAGGGCAGCAAGGACTTTGCCAAGGAGTTCATGAACCGCCACAATATCCCCACGGCTCGCCACCTCAGCGTCACCAAGGACAACATCGAGGAGGGCTACTGCTTCCTTGAGAGCCTCAAGGCTCCCTATGTGCTCAAGGCCGACGGCCTCGCTGCCGGAAAGGGCGTGCTCATCCTACCCTCCCTCGATGAGGCCAAGCGCGAGCTGGGCGAGATGCTTGGCGGCATGTTTGGCGCTTCGTCGGCCACGGTGGTCATCGAGGAGTTCCTCAGCGGCATTGAGTGCTCGGTGTTTGTGCTCACCGATGGCAACAGCTACAAGGTGCTACCCGTGGCCAAGGACTACAAGCGCATTGGCGAGGGCGACACCGGCCTCAACACCGGCGGCATGGGCGCTGTGTCGCCCGTGAGCTTCGCCGATGAGGCTTTCATGGAGAAGGTGCGCGCCCGCATCATTGAGCCTACCATCAATGGCCTCCGCGCCGAGGGTATCACCTACCGTGGCTTCATATTCCTGGGCCTTATCAACGTGGGTGGCGACCCCATGGTGATTGAATATAACGTGCGCATGGGCGACCCCGAGACCGAGGTTGTTATGCTCCGCATCGAGAGCGACCTGGTGAAGCTCCTCTGCGGCGTGGCCTCGCAGACGCTCGGCGAGTGCGAGCTGACAATCGACCCGCGCTATGCCGTCACGGTGATGGCGGTGTCGGGCGGCTATCCCGGCTCCTACGAGAAGGGGCACCCCATCTCCGGGCTCGATGCCGTGCAGGGGAGCATTCTTTTCCACGCCGGCACCAAGCTGGCCGCCGATGGGCAGCTCCTCACCTCGGGTGGCCGTGTAATTGCCGTCAGCTCCTATGGCAGCACCAAGGATGAGGCTCTCGCCTCTTCATTCGCCAATATTGCCCGTATCGACTTCAAGGGCAAGTATTTCCGCCGCGACATTGGCTTCGACCTAAAGTAATAATCCCCCACCGTCGTGCGCTTCGAAATCATCAACCGGTTTCTTGGTGGACTGCTATTCACGGCAATAGCCACCATAGCTCTCACGCTCTCGGCGACTCCTTTCCTCGCCGAGAGCTACACTATTATGGGCTTTGCCAATGTGGCGTGTGTGGTGGTCATGGGCGTGCTGCTCTATTTCCTCAACAAGTCGTTCTCTTTCATCCGGGCCGTGACCACCATCAATGTGTCGGTGCTGTTTGTGCTCGAGGCGGCCTGCCCCTATCTCACCACAGGCAGCCCCAAGGGGGCGATTATGTGCATGGTGATGCTTGTGGCGGCATTTATCCTATTTGGCTCCTACAACCGCCGCAACGCACAGCGCAGCATCTTCATCACCTTTGTCATTCTCATGCTGGGTGCGTGGCTGCACTATGCCTGCCTCTACCTTATCCCGGTGTTCATGCTGGGCTTCATGCAGATGCGAGCCATGAGCCTGAAGGGATTCCTCGCCATGGGCGTGGGACTGCTCACCCCTCCCTGGATTCTCCTCGGCTCGGGGCTGGTGCCGATTTCCGCGCTTTCGTTGCCCAAGATGCAGAATGTGTGGTGCGCTCTCTCCCACAGCGAGTCGTGGCTGCTCCTTGCCGTCGCCATCGCCGAGGCGCTGCTGCTCGTGGGCCTGAGCATAGTCAACCTCATGCAAATCTACAGCTACAAGATGCAGATTCGCGCCTACAATGGCTTCCTGTCGATACTTGCTCTCGCCACTCTCGCCATGATGGCCATCGACTATGGCAACATTCTCAGCTACCTCCCGGTGCTCAACTGCGGCATCGCCGTGCAGGTGGCTCATGCCTTCACCTCAAGCCGCAATCCTTGGCGATTTGTGGGTGTAGTGCTGCTGGTGGCGGCGTGCGCGGCATGCTACTGCTGCTTCCTCCTCTTGTGAGCCGGTCGTTCTGCAACCTACTTAAAAAATCTCTACATTCTCGATGAAAGTCATTGTTGAAAATCACATCCCATTCTTGAGGGGTCGCCTGGAGCCTTTTGCCGAGGTGCTCTACCTTCCCTGCGAGGAAATCACACCCGAGGCCGTGGCTTCGGCCGATGCCCTGCTGGTGCGCACCCGTACCCGATGCGATGCCTCGCTGCTCAGTGGAAGCCAATGCAGCTTCATTGGCACCGCCACCATTGGCACCGACCACATCGACCTCCCTTATTGCCGCTCGCGGGGCATTGAGGTGGCCAATGCCCCGGGCTGCAATGCCCCTGCCGTGGCGCAGTGGGTTCACTCCACCATCGCCCGCTTCATGCAGGCGAGGGGCCTCACCGATTGCTCGCAGCTCACCCTGGGTATTGTGGGTGTGGGCCATGTGGGCAGCATTGTGGAGCGCTGGGCCCGCAGCCTGGGATTCCACGTGCTGCTTTGCGACCCTCCTCGCGCCCAGCACGAGGGCGCTGAGGGCTTCGTGAGCCTCGATGTGATTGCCGCCGAGGCTCACATAATCACTTTCCACACTCCCCTCTCTCGCTCGGGCGATGACGCAACCCTCCACCTCTGCAATGATGCTTTCACCTCTCGCCTTCGACACTGCCTCTTGCTGCTCAACAGCGCTCGCGGCGAGATAACCCACACGGGTGCATTGCTCCGCGCCCTCGACAGCCGGGCTATTGGCGATGTGGCAATCGACTGCTGGGAGAATGAGCCGGCAATCAGCCCCGAGCTGCTTGCCCGGGCTTTTGTGGCCACGCCTCACATCGCCGGCTACTCGGCCGAGGGCAAGCAGCGTGCCACAGCTATGGTGCTCGAGGCTATGGGCCGACACTTTGGCTGGGACATCGCAATCGACAACCCCGATGCGCCCGCCGAGGGTGCGCCTGTGGTGACGCAGAAGCTCATCGCAGCAAGCTACGACCCCATGGCCGACACCGCCTCGCTGCGCCACAATCCTGCAAGCTTCGAGGCGCTGCGCAATGCTTATGCCCTGCGCCACGAGGTGCACACGCCCTGCGCCTGTGTCTTCGGAGCATCGAGCGCACACATCGACCCGGTTTTCACCCGGGCCGCTTTCAGCCTTGGCGCGGCACTTGCCGATGCCGGCGTGGAGTGCGTGAATGGAGCCGGACGTGAGGGAATTATGCGTGCCGTAACCGATGGTGCGCTGAGCCGTGGCGGCCGCGTCACTGGTATCATTCCGCAGTTTATGGTCGACCGTGGCTGGTGCTACGATCGCCTCACCCACACCATCGTCACACCCGACATGGAAAGCCGCAAAGCCCTCATGGAGCAGCGCAGCGACTGCATTGTGGCAATGCCCGGCGGCTGCGGCACGCTCGAGGAGCTGCTTCAGGCAATCACGCGCCGCCAGCTGGGACTCTACACCGGCGAGATAGTGATTTTCAATGTCGATGGCTACTTCAACCCACTGCTCGCCATGCTCGATAGCTGTGTGGAGCGGCATTTCATGCACTCCTCCCACCGCACCCTGTGGCGCATTGCCACCACGGAGGCCGAAGTGGTGCAAGCAGCCACCGCCCATCCCTACACCCCAACCATCGCATCAAAGTACCAATAACCGGCCATGAGCTTTGGGCTTTGAGCCGTGAGCCTCTATGCAAAAAGCCCAAAGCAAAAAATAGAAGAAATATGCCCAGCACGCAACCCCACATATCGTCCACGCAAGTAGCCAGAGCTGAGGCTCTGCCCACCGACTCTGTCGATTCCCTCACCGCCGCCGAGTCCAAGTATGAGCCTCGGTTCGACACCGCTTTCCCCGATTCCTCAGGAAACGACAGCTCTATACTGCGCCCCGACTGCGCCCCGGTGATGACCGCGCCCCAAGCCACTGTCCCAGCCACGCCGCGACACATCTCGCCCCTGGCCGACAATGGCTCAATGCTCCTGGTGCTGGCTGTGGTTTTCATCACCACCGTGAGCTACCGCAAGGGATATAAGTATGTGGCCGACTTCTTCCACAACATCTCCTCAGTGCGTGAACGCCAGAATCTCTTCGAGGACCACACCGTGAATGAAACCCAGATTATGACGGCCCTTACCGCCAACACCTGCATCTTCGAGGCCATTTTGCTCTACATCGCATTCCGTCTTTTCTACCCCTCGGCCTCTCCTGCCGCCACGCCGGTCACGGGCTTTATTCTTGCCCTCTCGGCATTCACCGGCCTCTACCACATCGCCATGCTTGCCCTGTGCTGGCTGCTCGGATTCATCTTCTCCGACAAGGCTTCAACCACCCTGTGGCTCGATGGCGTGAAGGCCTCCACGTCGATGCTCGGCGTGCTGCTGGCTCCCATCACATTCACAATCCTCATCTTTCCACAATTCACTCTCACAGGGCTTTTTATTGCAATTTTTCTATACTTCTTAGCCCGATTGGTAGTAATTTACAAGGCTTTTAGAATTTTTTACAACAATCTGCAATCGTCGCTTTATTTTATTTTGTATCTTTGCAGCGTGGAATTTGTACCTGTAATTCTCTCCCTTGCAGGGGCAATGAATTTATGTAGAATTTTACATGTGGGATTATAGACTGACACTTCTTTTTCAATCGTTTTGTGGGGGAGAATGCAATCTATTCTATCACATCAATCATCAAAAAAACTTAGTAGTTCATTACAACAGTGAAGATTAAGAAGATTCTGGTTTCGCAGCCGAAGCCGTCGTCCGACAAGTCGCCATATTTCGACATCGCACAAAAATACAATGTCGAAATCGTGTTTCGCCCTTTCATAAAGGTCGAGGGACTCTCTTCGAGGGAATTCCGCCAGCAAAAAGTTTCTATCCACGATTTCTCGGCCGTGATCTTCACGGCTCGTACTGCAATCGACCACTACTTCCGCCTGTGTGAGGAGATGCGTTACAATATCCCCGACACCATGAAGTATTTCTGCACCTCCGAGGCTATCGCTCTTTATCTGCAAAAATACATCATCTACCGCAAGCGCAAAATTTTCTTCGGAACTTCGGGTAAGCTCGACGACCCCGACTTGCTCAAGGCTCTCAACAAGCACGGCAAGGAGAAATTCCTTTTCCCTATCAGCGACGTGCATAAGGACAACCTCAGTGTGCTCGACGACAACAAAATCGACTACACTAAGGCCGTGATGTATCGAACCGTGAGCAACGACTTCGGCCCCGATGAGAAGTTCGACTACGACGTTATCCTGTTCTTCAGCCCCGCAGGTATCAACTCCCTGCTCAAGAACTTCCCCGACTTCAACCAGGAAAAGGTGGCCATAGGCTGCCTCGGAGCCGCCACAGCTCAGGCCGTGACCGATGCCGGTCTGCGCCTCGACATTCAGGCCCCATCGCCAAAAGCCCCCTCGATGACTGCCGCACTCGACCTCTTCCTCAAGGAGAATTTAGATAAAGAATAAATTTTTCACAACACTCACCATAATAGCACCCATCGTGGAGTCGTTCCGACTATACAAGCATGAGAAACTTTGCAGCCGCACGGCCGTGAACTTACTCTTCAGCGACGGAAAGTCGGAATTCGCCTATCCGCTCCGGGTGGTGTATCGCATAGTGCCCGGTGCCACAGCATCGGGCGCTCGCTTTCTTATCACCATTCCCAAGAAAAAAGTGCGCACCGCCGTGGGCCGCGTGCTCATGCGCCGCCGCATTCGCGAAGCCTACCGCCTCAACCGCAGCGTCCTCCTCCCGGCCCTCGCCGAGAAAGGGATAGCCCTTGAGATGGCTTTCATCTACCTCGACCGCGAGCTGAAGCCCTACGCCAAGATTGAGGACCGCCTGCGCACCGTCCTCACCCGCATCGCCACCATCGTCACCACCGAGCCGGCGCCCCACGAAGAAGCCACACAGCAATGAGAAAGCTCATCACCACATTGCTCATTCTGCCCATTCGCTTCTATCGCGCGTGCATCTCGCCGTTGTTCCCGCCGGCATGCCGCTACGTGCCCACCTGCAGCCAGTATGCCACCGAAGCCATCACCAAGCACGGCCCCGTGCGAGGCCTCTGGCTCGCCCTAAAGCGCCTCCTGCGCTGCCACCCCTGGGGCGGCAGCGGCTACGACCCCGTCCCCTAACCCCCAACAACAACAAATATCCCATTAACAAATACCTCAACCCCTAACTCCTCCCTCCTAACTAATAACTCCTAACTAATAACTCCTAACTAA
>CAMGFF010000015.1 GCA_946055125.1 uncultured Prevotellaceae bacterium
GTATGATAGCAGCCCGCATCGCCTTCCACAATACAGAAGCGTCTGAGATCGGCCGCGTTTTAGGATTCTCACGGCACAATGCTTTTCCCACAAAGAAAAAAACGGGGGGCGCGATTTCTCATCGCGCCACCCCGCATCATCACAAATTATTGTTAAGAAACTGTTGTCTTCCAGTTATTGAAGTATCAAATATCAGTCATTTATCAGCTATTAGCTATTCAATCTAATATCCAATATCTAATATCCAATATCTAATATCCAATATCTAATATCTAATATCTAATATCTACTTCACTACTTTCACGGTCTTGCCGTTGTTCAGCTTAACGAAGTAAACGCCATTGGCAAGTGCCGATGCATCGATTGTGGCTGTGCCGCTTACGGCTGCCTCGGCTACCTTCACACCGGCTACGGTGTAAACCTCTGCCTTGGTCACATCAGCTCCGGCCTTAACCACGAAGTCATTGCCCACTACATTAACATACTGTGCCGACTTCACTGTTACATCCTTAATGCCTACCTCACCCTGGGTAATGTAAATGTTAAGCACTGCACCAAGGTAGCTAATCTCTACGGTAGCCGAGCGGCCGGTTACTCCCTCAGGAAGCGGTTGTACTGTGAATGTTGCGTTCACAACGCCGGTGAATGATTTACCATCCATCACGTCCTCGGCAGTAAACTCAATCCAGTCAACTTCCTCACCGTTGCTGTCCTCGGCATATACGCTCCATTCCTCATAGCCATACCATGATTTGATTTCAAATGTCTTGCTGCTCTCCACTGCTGTCTCTGCCACGAATGTGGTTTCGTCGCTGTCGAGGTAGTAGGTCTCGGCAATTATCTGGATAGGCCAGCTCTTAAGTGCTCCTATAGTTGTTTTTGCGTCATCCATATACCATGCTCCTGAGTAGGGCAGCGGATGTATACCGGTTTGTCCCTGGGGATTGGTTGCCGATGCTACGAGATAAGAGCTTACGTTGCTATCGAGTGTACTATTGATGTCCTCGGCGATAAATGCCTTATTGCTTGCCCAAAGATACTGTGCAAGATGGCATGTCTCATCAGTTGGCTCGATTACGATAAGAATGTCTTGGTCAACTATAAGGTCCGAAGGACGACCGGTCACAGGGTCGGTAGCCGTAACATCATCCCAAAGAATGGTCTGCCACTGGCGGTCGGCCGAGAACATCGTCTTGCTGTCGCCTGCGCCCTCATAGAGAGGCTCACCAATTGATGCCACATAGCCGTTCTCACCGAGAGTGACAGGGTAGATTGTTGCCTTCACATTTGCAGGGGCTGCACCCCTATCTATGTCGCAAAAATGCGCTGCGATAGCTGAAAGCAGATAAGGCTTTGCAGGCTTGCGGTAAAGCTCAGCTACTCCATTGAGCTTCACATTTGAGTAACCTGCTTCGCTGAAGCCATAGTAGTTATCAACACGTTGGTTTGCATCTGCACTGTTAAAGGTTGAAGAACCAAGATATGCAAGAATGTCGGCATCGGGGCGCATGTTCGTTGAATAGAAATAGCGGTCGGTCTCCGAAAGATAGATGCAGGGATCTGTATCAAGATAATCCGTCACTGTGAATACGCTGTCGCCAGTGGCTGTGCTTGCCTGCAGATAGGGTGCAGGATAGCTGTAACCTGCTTCATACTTTGGAGTGACAATTTGATTATCAGCACTTTGGGCAAATGTATATTTATCCGCAGTGAAATCAATTCCTGTGCAATATTCCCAAAGTGACGATGTGGCGCCAAATGATCCATTTGTCCATGTCTGTTCTGCATAAGCAGGCAGCATGAGGAAGCCTTTAGTAAGGCTGTAAGTTTCGGGGCTCATACCCACAAAGTAGGTTCCCGAAGGACGCTCATAGTAGGCAATCGCTCCGCCTGTAGTTGCCTTGAGGCTCTTCTTTGCTGCCTTTATCTGCTCCTTGTTGAGCTGACGGTCGGCCGAAATCATTCCTACGTTAGTATAACGGTCGGCAAGCTTCACTTCGCTTGCAACTGCCTCGGCTTTGTTGTGTGCAACGTGCACTGCCTCCTTTGCGTTGCCGGCAAATGCTATCGCAATTGCGGCTCCAAAAAGTAATGATTTTTTCATAATCGTGTTATTTAATTGGTGATTAAAACGTTTTCTTGTTGGTTTCAAGCCCGAGCCCTCACCCTGCATCTGTGGCTGCGAGGGCTCTGCTTGTTATTGTTTCCTGTTTCCTGTACCCTGTTTACTGCACATTCACTACCAGCACATCTCCGGCATTTGCCTGGCTCACAAGCTGCATTGTGGCGGGCGCGATGCGCGATGCGCTTTGCAGGGTCCAAGTCGTAGATTGAAGGAGCTCTACAAGCTGCTTCAAGGCTGCTATGTTCTCGTAGTAGTATTTTGCTCCACTGTCGTAGGTGCCGTCGAATGTGAATTTCACTTCGTTGTCGGCCGGTGTCTCGGCTGTGAAGTAAATATTGCCTTTATAGGTCTTGTTGCGATATGACGACTGGAAACTCAGCGAGCCCTTGCCTACTGTCTTATCGTAGGTGAACACAAACTGGCGGAAAGTTTCCTTCAACTCTGCCTTGATTTCATCGGCAACTGCAGTGTAGAGCGTTGCGGGTTGTCCGGTGCTCGTTGTGTTATCCACTTTCCAGCTCAGGGTCTGGTCGGTGAAAAGTGTGGAAAACGAGGGGGCTGTGATAATTGTCGGTGTTTCCGACACTTCTACAAGCGAGCCATCCTCGGCATTGTAGGTAAATTCTTTTACCTCAAGTGGGTCGGCTCCAACTTTTGCACGCATTAGCTCAAAGCTATTCATAAAGCGTATGCCGGTAGCGGTTACAATGAAATTTGCCGAAGAAACCTGTGTGATGGCATCTCCTGCCTCGGGATAACCGCTGAACACGCCCTTGATTCCATCGCTCAGCACGAAGCGCTCGCCTGTGGCATCGGTCAATATGAGGGTCTTAAACTTGGCGTTGAAGAGCTTTGCCTTCATGTCGTCGACCTGTGCAATATATGCCGCATCGTCGGTCTCAGAATCGAGGTGGCGAAGATAGTGGGTCACTCCCCACTTCTTGCCCTTGAGGCGAATTACCTGGTCGTTGGCCTCCATGAGCATAAACTCATAGTCGCCATAGTGGCCGTAACCGGTCTCATCGATTTCATCCGACGATGCCTCAGGGTCAATCACATTGTCGGGGTTGGCGAAAAGGTGGAAAATTGTGTTGTAGGTGTTAAGGGTAAGCACCGGTCCGTTATCGGAGATTACCTCCCATGCCGACGTCTCGCTCTTGAAGGCATTGCCTATCCACTTGTTCTTTCCCGAAATTGTCACCGAGCCATTCTCGTGGAATGTGAACACATACACGTAGCCAGGCTCGCCGCTATTGGTGAAGTACTCCAGCACCCACTTGCCGCCATTGGCGGTGAGAGCTGCCGTGTATTCATCCATAGCCTGCTGTGTGCGCTCGGCAGCCGACGAGTCGAAGATGTCCTCCACCTCACTCTTGCACGAGGTTGTTGCCGTGGCCACGGCTGCCAGCATTGTTGCTATATATAAGAATCTTTTCATCCTTGTTATCCGTATTATTTAAAATATTAATGTCACCCCAATAACTCCTAACTCCTAACTCCTAACTCCTAACTCCTAACGAACTACTCAACTTCATCCACTTGCTTGCGGAGTGCCTCCATGTCGTAGCTCTTCTGGCGCTTCTGCACCTCCTCGCGAAGTGCGTCGAGGTCGAGACCCCACTCGTCCTTGAACCATGTGCGGCAAACGTTAATCTTCAGCTTCAGCGTTGCCACGCCATCCACGCCATCCTTGTCGGGCACGGGATAAACCACGGTGCTGGGGCTGTTCCTGAGCGAATAGGTCACGTTGCCCTTGTCGTCGGTGCCCTCCACTACTTGATCATCGGTGGCATACGATTTCTCGTTAGCTGCGTCGTTGTCCTTGTAGTAGTACCAGCAGAAATAAACCGACGCATCGGCATCGTCCACGCCACCCGGTGCTTCCCAGCCGCGTGCTGCATACTTATATATGCTCTCCCATTGCTCATCGGTGAGGGTGATGTAGTTGGCGATTGTCTCGGCGAAGTCCTCACGCATCTGCGAGCTTCCATAGTTGGTAACAATTCCAAGCGAGTTGATGCGCGGCTCCCACTGGTCCTGCCAGTTGTTGTCGTCATATTTACCGTTCGAAATCTGCGAGAAGTCGGTCGGTATCGTCTTGGTCTGGTGCAAGATGTGGGCAAACTCGTGGTGCATCGTCTTGAAGTAGAAATTATTCATCATTGCGAAATTGGTGTTGTCGAGCTCGTTCACACGGAAGAGCGACACCTTGATTCCGCCTTCGGCAAGTCCCAGCACCATGGTTCCGGTCTGAGGTTGGAATGCGGGCGAGCCGATGAGGTGAATGATGCGCGGGCCGTAGCTCTTGAGGAACTCCTCGCCGGCAAGCTTGTCATATACATCAAACCACAGGTACTTCGTGAGCACAGCCAAATCCACTGCCTTGTCGTAGGTGGCCGGCACGAGGTTGTAGTTCATGTCGGTGCCCACATCCTGCATCTTGTAGCGGAAGTCGAGGTTGTAGGGCGTCAGATATGACTCTTTGAGCCATTTATCGAATTTATATGTGTAGCTGTTGGGGTCGAGCTCGTCGGCCACATCGGGGAAGATTGTGGGGCCGAGCTCATCCTCGCTACACGAGGTTGCTCCAAGCAGCGCTATGGCTGCCACTGCGAGCGATGATAAATATTTCATTGTCTTCATATTGCTATTTGTGTAAGTGTGTTCGTGAGAGAGTTTATTTTACGAGTTCATATTTCTCATCAGCCACAAGCTCCTCGCCGCTGCCTGCGGTATGCTTGATGCGGTCGTTGGGCTCAAGTCCTGCCGAGATCACCTCATTAGGTATCTGCAGTGCCTTGCGCGGGTCGAGCATGGTCATTGTTTCTACGCGCGACTCCTTGCCTATCACATGAGAGTACTCTATTCCGTAACGCTTCAGGTCGAAGAAGCGCATTCCATTGTGCACGGTCACGATGCGGCGGAAGTGCTGCACGCACTGCAGCAATGCCACATTGGCGTCGGTCACGCTGTAGTCGGCCACCGGGAACACCTCATCGATGTGTATCGGCTTGGCAATGCCAAAGCCCGGGTCTTTGTCGATGTAGAACTCCTGTATGCGCTGCTGCGTTAGGTCGGCGTAGCGGTCCTCATCGCCATCATCGTTGGCAGTGCTGCGAAGTGTAAGCTCCCAGGTCTTCAGGTCGGCAACGGCTCCGGCATAGTCGCCGAGGAACACCTTGGCCTCTGCACGGCACATAAGAGTCTCCTCGCCGAAGAACTCGGCACGCACATTGTGTGGGTAGCCAATACCGGCCACCTTGTCGGTGTATTCAAACATCTCACCCACGGTGCCTGCGAAGTAGGTTCCATACTCCGACTTTCCGGCAACGCCACAGACACCGTTGAAACAGGGGTGCATGGCAAAGGTCTCACCGGTCTTGCTGTTGCTCCAGCGCCACGACTCCCATGTGGGGCCGGGGCCCTGAATGGTGGCACGCTTGGCGTCGCGGTTGGGCGCATAGCGTCCCGATGTGATATGGCGCAAGAACACCGAGTAGGTAGGTATCAGCATGAAGTTGCGCTGATGTATGGTGTTGGTGAAGTAGCGCGCAAAGTCGGTGATGTAGTAGAAGTCTGCTGCCTTTGCCCAGATGTCGGTGCAGAATTGCGATGCGTCGGTCTCGGCTCCGCCAAGTGCGAGGTCGGCATATTTCACCACGTTCTTGTAGTCGCGGATAAAGAGATAGAAGCGTGCCGCATAGGCGTTGGCTGCCTGACGGTTGAAGTGATACTTGGGCACATCATAGTAGGTGTCGTTGATGAGCGGAAGTCCTGCCTCAAGGTCCTTCTGGCATTTTGCATACACATCGGCAAGCGTGCCGCGTTCGTATTGCACAAGCACCTGTGTCTCAGGCTTGGTGATATAAGGAATACCCTTTATAGTCTTGCTCAGCTCCGGTCCGCGATAAGTCTCGCAGAAGATGTTAGCAAGAATAAAGTGTCCGTAGCTGCGAATAAGTAGAGCCTCACCCTTCACTGCCTTGAGCTTCGGGTCGTCGGCCTGTCCTTCTGCCTCAAGCTGCTCCACGCGCTCAAGCACCGCGTTGGCACAGGCAATAGAGTGGTAGTAAGCCTCCCACACGCTCGAGGGAGAGTCCACGCCATTCGTGGCCTTCGCATCTTCGAATGCAAACAGCTCATTGTCGATAATGTCGTAGGCACCAAGGTTGTAGCGCACGCCCTGGTCGTTGGGTGAGTTATTGTCAATCATGTTGTCGCTCGAAAGCTCACAGATGCTCGAGTAGCTGCCTGTGGGGTAGCCATTCACCAAAAGCATACGAAGCTGCTCGGGAGTCTTCAGCTCCACGCGAGTGTCGGGCACTTTGTCGAGAAAGTCGTTGCAGGAAGTGAGTCCCACAAGTGCCACAGCTGCTAAATATGATATATGTGATAATTGCATCTTTCTATTATTTTAATATTCATTTTCAGTTGGTGTCTGTTCCGGTAGTTTTGAGTCAGTAGTCAGTAAATTATCTGCAAGTCACCGAATATCTAATAACTAATAACTAATATCTAATAACTAATATCTAATAACTCCTAACTCCTAACTAAATTTAGAGTCCGAAACGCACTGTGAGTGTAAACTGCTTAGGCGACGGTGTTGCCACACCACCACTGTTGAAGAACTCAGGATCCTGTCCGTTGAGCTTCTTGTCGGCATAGAGCAGACACAGGTTGGTGGCCTGGAGCTTCACCGAGGCGTTGTTCAGGCGGAGCTTCGATATTACTATCTTCGGCAGGTCGTAGGTGAGCGATACCTCCTTCAAGCGGATAAATCCTCCATCTGCTATGCGCGCTGTCGAGTAGTTGTAAGCGTTATAGGCGATGCCCAGCTGCGAGTCGTTGTAGTATTGGCGGCGCGATGCTATTACCGGTATGTCGGTAAACTGCTCATCTCCAGGCTTAACCCAGCGGTTCTTGAATTCCTTTGGCATCGACGAGAGGTCGCTGTAGGCTGCCGAGAATGTCGGGTCGAGGCGTATCTTGTTGCCGAATGAATAGGTCATGAACACATTCAGGTGGAAGCCCTTGTAGTGGAACTGGTTGCCAAATCCTCCCGTGATGGTCGGGTCTACCGGTCCCTCATACACGAGGTGGTCGAGCTTGTCAAACTCCTGGAAGTTGATGTCCGACACCGTCAGGTTATTATCCTCATTTATAAAGGTGGGAAGTCCCTCCTCGTTAAGTCCCATGAAGGGGATTGAGAAGATGGCGCGCACGGGATAGCCCTGCAAGGGGAATCCTGAGCTTGTCACCAGGTCAATCACGCGCGAGCGGGCCTGCAGCTCGGTAATCGTGTTCTTTGCGTAGGCAAATGTGAGGTCGGTGGTCCAGCTGAAGTCCTTCAGCTGCAAGTTGGTCGACGAAATGGTGAACTCCACTCCGTGCGACTTCATCGATGCTACGTTGGCATACTTCGAATTTTCGCCTCCCACACCGGTCGTGTAGATGCGGCCGATAAGGTCGTAGTTGTTTCGGGTGTACCAGTCGAACACGAGGTTCAGTCGGTTATTTAAGAATCCGAGGTCTACTCCAAGGTCAAACTCATGCTTCTTCTCGTAGGTAAGCTCCTCATTACCAAGGTTCTGAAGGTCAAGACCAATCTCATAGGCATCGGTCACGGGGCGCCAGGGCTTGTAAGGATTATAGATTGCTGTTGCATTCGAAATCGACGACGGACCCGCATCGGCTGTCAGCGAGTAAGATGCACGCAGCTTGGCATGTGAGAGCACCTTGTTGGCAAACCACTCTTCCTCGTGGACGTTCCATGCTCCCGACACGTTCCAGGTAGGCAGCCAGCGCGACTGGCGGCTCATTCCCAGCTTGTTCGAGCCTTCGTAGCGTATTGTTCCGTTCACAATGTAGCGTCCCTTCAGCGAGTAGCTGCCGGTGGCGAAGAATGCCTCGTTGCGGCGGTATGTCCACTGGTCGCTATAATAGTTGTGGTTCTCCTCATTCTGCTGCTTGAAGAGGTGCCAGTCGATAAACGGAATGTTACCGTTGTCGTAGCAGATTCCCCATCCCTCATAGTTCTCTGAGTGACGGTCAATCGAGGTAAACTCGAGTCCGCCCATCAAGCTGGTGATGTGAATGCGGTTGAACGTCTTGTTGTATTGTGCCGTGGCTCGCACGTCATACTGGTTGAGTGTGAACACATTGTGATACACAATACCTCCGCGAGGCAGCACTGTCTCGGGCTGTGCGTTTGGCTTATCGGGATCTGTGTAAAGGTAGGGGTTGTATGCTCGGATAGTCGCGTTCTCCGGGTCGATACCGGCACGGTAGGCCTTCGCCTGGTTCGACTCATCCTTCACATAGTGGTTCTGCGTGGAGCGGCTGTTGCGATACGAGCCTATCACGTTGAACTCAAGCCCCTGAATCGGGCGGAAGTTAATCTCTGCCTGGAACTTCATGTCGGTCACACCGATGTCGATGTAGTTGTTGTCAAGCTCCTTGAAGATATTGAAATCGGCATAGTTACGTGTCAGTGTAGCTGTCGGGTCGGTCACGCGCGACGTGTTCAAGGCGTAGCTGTAGGGGTTGATGTCGAAGCCGCGCTTCACCTCTCCCGAAACCACGTCAACGTCCTGGCTCAGAGTACCCGGAGCTGTCTGCTTACGGAAAGAGTCGCTCGTCAAGAGCTTCACGCGCAATGTCTTCGAGAGGTCGTAGCTCGCGTTGGCGTTGAATGTGTAGCGCTGCACGTCGCTCGACTTATACCAGCCCTCATCGTTCATGATTGAGAGCGAGGTGTAGAAGCGTCCCTTGTCGGTACCTCCGGCGATGCTCACCGAGTGGTTCTGCGTGATGTTGTCGTTGAAAAGGAGGTCAAACCAGTCGGTGTTGCGGTACTCTGCCTGACGAAGATAAGCATTCTTGGCTTGTGTGGTGTTGGGGAGTCCAAACTGGCCGTTGCTATAGTTGTCAATCAGCTTGTACATCGTTCCGTAAACGCCCGATGATGAGCTATTTGCGAGCGAGGCAAATTCCAGCCAGCCCTTCTGCTCCATTTCCTTATAGATACCCATCTGCTCCTGTGAGTTGCAGATGTTGAAGTTGGCATAATTGGGCTTCAGGCGGTAGGAGAACTCACCCGTGTAGTTAATGCTCGTCTTGCCGGCCTTTCCCTGCTTGGTAGTTACCACAATCACACCCGCCATAGCGCGTGCTCCATAGATTGATGTTGCCGAACCGTCCTTCAGAATCTGGAAACTCTCAATATCGTCGGAGTTAAGTCCGGCAATGGCCGATGCGATAAGTGTCTCTGCATCACCCGATGAGAGGTCGTCGGCCGAGATTTCCACCGCATCCTCAAGAATCACTCCATCTACCACCCATAGTGGCTTCGAGGCTCCATAGATTGATGTGGCTCCACGCACGCGAATCTTCGGCGCTGTTCCGAAGGTTCCCGACACGTTCTGCACCGAAACTCCGGCGGCCTTTCCCTCAAGCGAGCGGCTTATATCGGCCACTCCGTCGAGGCGTGCCTTTTCGGCTGAAATACTGGTTGTTGCACCGGTGAATAATCGCTTATCCACTTTCTGCATACCGGTCACCACCACCTCGCTGAGCTGCGTCGCCGAGCTCTCGAGCTTAATGGTAACGGGCTTTGTGGTGGCCGTGAACTCGTGGGGATTCATTCCCACATAAGTAACCACCAACTTCGATTTACTCGATGGTGCTGTCACAGCAAACTTACCATCCAAATCAGTCGCAGTTGCAATATTTGTGCCCTTCACAGTCACCGTTGCGCCGATTACCGGCTCTCCGTCTTCTGCCTGGAGCACAACACCGCTGACTTTCACCTGCGCCGAGGCAGCAAAGCCAACTAATGCTATTGCACACAATAGTAACTTTTTAAACATCATCATGCACTGTTTTTTGTGATATTATTTTTATTGTTTTTTTTGTTTCTTAATTCCTGTTTCTTTTGTGATGCCACTACAAAGCCAAGCGTGTGTCGCATTACATTGTAGATTCTCTTAAATCCTTATGTTCAAAACAACAGTTGGTCTTTCTTTTTTGTGACATACTGAAGCATTTCATGCCTCACAACCTGTGATATATCCTCTTTTCTCTATATCACCTGCAAAGTAACTGCTTTTTTTTGAATTATGCTAATTTTTTGACAAAAAAATTCATAGATTTGTGACAAATGTTTACTCCTTTTGTTATTTTCCTTTCCAAGAAATCATTACTCCTCTTGCCAAATTTAAGACCACAAGACATAATACATCACATTTTAAGCGCATTTTTGCTACATATTCCTTAATTTTTCCATTATTTTACCAATATTTTAACATTGCGTTTGTTAATTTCAATTTGTAAGCATTTTGCATCCTGCCCATTCTTAACGCGATGAGAATTCCCCATTCCCGGCAATCGGTCACGAAGCGTCAAAATATCGCACTCTCGCAAAGTTAAGCGCTCAACCGCACTTTTTCATCACCAAAAAGTCACAATCTGCATTATATATAATAAGGTGTAAACCTCAAATGCAATTTTTTCGCGATTTTGCAGTTATATCTATAAAACGCAGTTCTATGGAAGTAGTTTACGAAGACAACCACTTAATCATCGTCAATAAAGCCGCCGGCGAAATAGTCCAGGGCGACAAAACCGGCGACACCCCGCTCTGCGAAACCCTCAAGCAGTGGATCAAGGAGAAGTATGCCAAGCCGGGCAATGTGTTCTGCGGCGTCACTCACCGCATCGACCGCCCCGTGTGTGGCCTCGTCGTCTTTGCCCGCACAAGCAAGGGCCTCTCGCGCATGAACGAGCTTTTCCGCCTCGGCAACGTGAAGAAGACCTACTGGGCAATCGTCAAAAACACCCCGCCGCGCGACGAGGACACCCTCACCCACTACATCTACTCCGTGGAGCGAAACAACAAGTCCTACGCCTCGGCCACACCACGCAAGGGTGCTCTCAAGTCGATGCTCCACTACCGCGTCATCGCCCACAGCGACCGTTACCATTTGCTCGAAATCAACCTCCTCACCGGCCGCAAGCACCAGATTCGCGTGCAGCTCGCCGCTATCGGCTGCCCCATTAAGGGCGACCTGAAGTATGGTGCCGAGCGCAGCAACCCCGACGGCGGAATCTCTCTCCAGTCGCACCGCATCGAGTTCACCCACCCCGTCTCGGGCAAGCCCGTCGATGTCACCGCCCCAATCCCCTCCGACAACCTCTGGCAGGCCCTCGCCGCCTCCATCCCCCACCCCACCGAATGATTCTCGTAAGCATTATCATAGTAAACTATCGCGTCAAATTCTTCTTGGAGCAAACTATCCGCTCAGCGCAAGAAGCCATTGCCGGCTTAGGGGGCGATGGCGAAATCATTGTTGTAGATAATGCGTCGGGCGACGACTCCATGCAATTTGTCAAATCAAGATTCGGCAATGCGGTTCAATACATTGAAAACACCGATAACGTGGGGTTCGCACGCGCCAACAATCAGGCCATTGCCATTGCGAAAGGTGAGTTCACTCTAATTCTCAACCCCGATACCATAATTGGCTGCGACACCTTGAGCAAATCAATCGAGTGGTTTCGCACTCATAGCGATTGTGGTGCCATTGGTGTGCGCATGCTCGATGGAAACGGCAATTTCTTGCCTGAATCTAAGCGCTCGTTCACAACTCCTTGGGTATCTTTCTGCAAGATTTTCGGCCTCTCCGCCCTTTTCCCGAAATCGAAAATATTTGCCCGCTACCACTTGCGCTATCTCGATGAACATCAACCCCACAAGGTTGATATTCTCGCCGGTGCTTTTATCCTCGCCCACACAGCTTTGTTGCAGAAAATCGGTGGTTTCGACGAGCGTTTTTTCATGTATGGCGAAGACATCGACCTCTCCTACCGTATAGTGCAAGAGGGTTTTTCCAACTATTATCTCCCCATTCCCATTATTCACTATAAAGGCGAAAGCACAAAAAAAGATTCCCTGCGCTATGTGCGTGTATTCTATGAGGCTATGCTCATCTTCTTCCGAAAGCACTATCCTCACTATAGCCGTTTTTTTTCTTTTTTCATACACTTTGCCATTTATATCCGTGCCGCCGCTGCCGTGCTCCGACGAGTTTTCCTGCCTGCAAGGAAGAAAATTGCCGACTCAAAGGGAATGCGTTGGAGAATCATTTCTCCTTCAACCGAGAAGATTCGGCTCTTATTAGGCAGTAATGCCGTCATTGACAACGACAAGCCTACCGATGTCATTTTTGATGACTCATCTCTTTCATATCATGATATTATAAATGCCATCGATTCGGGTGCTGATGGGAAATTGAGGTTTCACATATTCTCATCAAGAAATAACACCATTATTTCACCTTAATTGTCATTTCAATGAACAACGATATATTATGCAACAACATATTGCAACTTCGGGCCATCGAGGTAACCGACGTGGACACTCTCTTGGCTTGGGAAAACGACTCCTCGCAGTGGGACTCGTGCAACACTTCTGCCCCCTTCAGCCGCAAGCAGCTTTGGGACTACGCCGTCAACTACAACAACAACATCTTCGAAACCGGAGCAATCAGAATGATGGTAGTGAAGCGCGACACGGCTACACCAATAGGGTGCGTTGACGTATTCGACTTCAACCGCTTCCACAACCGCGCCTTCGTTGGACTTTACATCGACGCTCTTCACCGTGGGAAAGGCTATGGCGTGAGCGCCATGAACCTCACCCTCCACTATGCCTGCCACTTCCTCGGCATTCACCAAATCGTTGCCGAAGTCGATATCCTCAACTCCGCCTCTATCCGAATGCTCCGCTCATGCGGTTTCACCGAGTGCGGCTCGCTGCGCCAATGGTTCCGCCACGGCTCGCAGTATTCCGATGGTTTATTAATGCAATATATCCCACAATGAGCCAGTTGCCCCTCATATCGGTCATAGTCCCCGTCTATAACGTAGAGGGCTACCTCGATGCGTGCGTCACCAGCATCACAACCCAGTCCTACTCCAATCTTGAAATCATCCTCATCGACGACGGCAGCACCGACCGAAGTGGCGATATGTGCGACTCTCTCGCTCTGAGCGACTCCAGGATTCGGGTTCTCCACAAGTCAAACGGAGGCCTTTCCGATGCTCGCAACCACGGCATCGACATCGCAACCGGCTCTTTCATCGTCTTTGTCGATAGCGACGACACTATCTCTCCCGATGCCATCTCCACTCTCTACTCTCTTGCCACCGAGCACAATGCCGACATCGCAATGGCGACTTTCAACAACCACTGCCCTCATCGCGGACGTATCATTCCCCTATCCGGATTGGAAGCCGCCAGGCTTATGCTTTATCAAACCAATATGGATTCAAGTGCCTGGAACAAGCTTTATCGCATCAATCTTTTTAGCCGGCACCGCTTTACTAAAGGAATATATTACGAAGATATCGACTTCGTCATCAACTTGTTATTTGAAGTAAAGAAAGTGGTCTGGACCGACCGCTCACTATATAACTACACTATGCGCCCAGCAAGCATCACCGGCAATTTCTCTCTCAAGCGCCTCGATGTGCTCGATGTCACCGACCGCATCATCGCCAATGCTGCCGCACATCACCCTGAGCTCCTCCCCGCTGCCCGCGACCGAAGCCTCAGCGCAAGCTTCAATATGTTTGTCCTCCTCTGCCGCAATGGCTACGCCAATAGCCTCCACGCCGACCGTTGCTGGCGCAACATCAAGTCGCTGCGCATGGCGAGCCTCTTCAATCCCCGCGTCCGCCTCAAGAACAAGCTCGGCATCCTCGCCTCTCTCCCCGGCCGCCGTTTCACTCAACTCATCGCTAATATTTCAAAGTAACTACCGTCAATGCATTATGATGGCTCTCTCGGCAGCTCTCATGCTCGAGAAGCACAAGATTACCATTCTCTTCCTCCTCGGTCACAAATAGTTTTTCCTTGCTTTATGGAATGTCTTCAATAGCGCCCGATATGCTCTTACAATCACAATCGGCGCTCCTACACCAAATGCCATATAAAGGAGAAATAATGCTACACTGTCGCCGCACCGGGCTTCCAACGACGATAATTCCACCTCCATATATCGGCCGACAAGCATACTGCAAAGCTTAAACCCAATAAAATGCAATGCCATCACCGAAAACGATTCACGCCCTACTACCTTCAACGCATTGCCTATTCTCGTAGCCTCAATTTTCCGCGACAAATAGCACACTGCATAAAGTGCGGTTACTGATACAAAGGTTAATGAGAATATACCATCGTATCTGTGCACGTTCAAAGAGAATCCCCGCGGATCCAATAAATAACAGGCCAAGAAAACTACAACCGTCGCTCCTGCTGCAATCTTGCCTTTAGTGAATTTCACCCCTCGTTTAATCATCATTCCCACATATATGAGCCACATTGCAGTAAACACATTGCTGAAGCGTGGTATAATTATATCGAAATATTTTGTGGCTATGAATGATATGAGTGCCATCGACAATAGTGCTGTAAATCGCAATCTTTCCATCGTGAGCCTGCCTCGCTCAAGCCTCCGGGCAAGACATGTAACTACCGACATACCACACAATGCAAACAGCAACACAAACACAAACCACATTGCGCCTAATACCGGCTCCCTGCCTCCACATGCGGCAATCAAGGCAAGCGATTTTGCATATCCCATTGCATCAAGATAATGCGTAGGTTTGCCTCCATAATCCACATCAAGACTATACCAGCCCCAGTCGATGAATGCATTGTGAAAAAGAACTGCTATTAAGTAGAGTATAACACTGGGCAAATACAGACTGCGCAGCTTGTTGGCTATAAATCGTCCGGGACTAAGCATTTTCTCATCTCGAATGAAAAAGCCCGCTATCATAAAAAAGACTGGCACATGCCATAAATATATGAATCTCGTCAGCGACGGCAACCAGTCTATATCAGTAAATCTCACCTCTATATGCCCTGCAACCACCGCAATTATCGCTATTGCCTTGGCTATATCCACCCAAGCCTCTCTTTTACCTGCTTCCATAGTCACCATACTATGCGCTAATTTAGTGTGTAATCTGTGGGCTGGTTGAGCCACACACGGTAGCGGTCACCAAGCCGCCTCACTGCCTCTCGCCACGCTTCGTTCTCACTCAGGCTCAGCACATCGTTGCACCTGACCTTACCCACAGCCCACTCATAGCGGTCGAGCTCTCCGCGCAGCTGGCCCTTCTCCCAGCCGCTATATCCCACAAAGAATCGCATATTTCCCTCAACCACAGCCCCCATCGACAGCAGCTCTTTAACTCGCTCAAAATCTCCGCCCACATATAGCCCCGGCACCACCTCCACCGATTCGGCTATCTCTTTGCCAAATGTGTGCAGGTAGTAAAGCCGGTCGTGATGCACCGGCCCGCCCACATACACCGGAATCTCCTCTCGCGTCTCAATCCCATCGATAATATCATGAAGTTTATATTGTGTCAGCCGGTTGGTCACCAGCCCCATCGTGCCGTTCTCCACGCTGTGGTCGATAATGCACACCGTCGAGCGGCTGAAGCACCCATCATCAAGAAGCGGCTCGGCTATGAGCAGGCTGCCGCACTCCGGCTCGGGCTGCGGTATTCTCATTGCAAGTATGTCGAAATCTATATCTGCCATTGTTATCCTGTCTATAATTAATCACAAAATTAGTCACAATCTCCCTCTTTTGCAAATCCACCGCCATTTTCTCCTCCACTTTTTATCCTCCAAATTTTCTCCAACTAAAGTTTTTATGTACATTTGTATATCTAAATCTCTGGCATTTGAGCATGGAAATATGTTATCTCGGTCATAGCGGTTTCGCAGTTGAGTGTGGCAATGGCTGCACTCTGGTTTTCGATTTCTACAACGACACCTCAGGCGTGCTGCCTACCGTCCTTGCGCGCTCGCAGCAGATATACGTCTTTGTGTCGCACTCTCACCCCGACCACTTCAATCACCGCATCTTCGCGTGGCCTTCCAGCTATCCCTCTGCTCAATTCTCTTTTATTATTGCTAATGAGCTTAATCGAAAGCTAAAGCGAAAACAGCCTCCCACGCCTCTCCCATCTTCGCTCATCGCTATGCACCGTGGCGACAAGTGGTGCGACAACGCGCTCTCTATCACCGCTTTCGGCTCTACCGACATCGGCGTTTCCTTTATGGTAACTCTTAGCGATAGAAGCCACATCTTCCACGCCGGCGACCTCAACAACTGGCACTGGAGCGAGGAATCAACACCGCAAGAAATCAAGGCCGCCGAGGGAAACTACCTCGCAATTCTGCGCGACATCAAAGCCGCTTTCCCGGCTATCGACCTCGCTATGTTCCCTGTCGACCCTCGCATTGGCGGCGACTTCCCGCTTGGCGCCCGCCAGTTTGTCCACGCAATTGCCACAAAGCACTTCATTCCCATGCACCAGTGGGGCGACTTCGAAAAGTCTTGCCGGTTCTCACTCTATCGCGCTCACGAAGGCTCCTACCATTGCATGCTTCCCGGTGAATCTATAACAATCTAAATATATCTTTTTTATGGAAATCAAAGCTAAATTCGACCACTTCAATTTCAATGTAGCCGACCTCAACCGCAGCCTCGCTTTCTACGACAAAGCTCTCGGTCTCAAGGA